>JAKJCD010000160.1:0-264 GCA_022706625.1 Bacillota bacterium
TAAGACCTCATAAAGATCCCTATATCTTTCTCGGGCAGTCTTGATAATCCCTTCGGCCTGAAAGAGGTTGTCGGCACCGGAAATCTCTGTTATGTCGCAATCCATGATTTTGTCTAAAAATTCGCCGTAACCGAAGCGCCTATATAAATCGGAACCTTTATGTCCGGGCATATGAAATGAAACAGTATGCCTGTCTGCGTGGCGCAGCAGAAAATCCATGATACTTTGATGCTTTTGCATTTGATGCCTCCGTTTTGAAAATTA
>JAKJCD010000160.1:274-3587 GCA_022706625.1 Bacillota bacterium
TCTGTTACCGGCCGGAGCGCTCTCGGAGACTTTCCCCAAAGACCTTTTACAAGTGCCGGAAAATGTGCTAAAATTAAATAGGTTTTATTTTAGATAAGCGAGGTGGGATTATGTTCAGGGAAATGAGAAGATCTAAACAGTTATTGCCTAAGGAGGAATCCGTTAAGATTTTAGAATCCTGCCCCACGGGGATTTTGGCTGTGAACGGAGATGACGGCTATCCTTATACTGTTCCCGTAAACTATATATACGAGGATGGCAAGCTGCTTTTTCACTGCGCCTATGAAGGGCACAAGATCGATGCCATCAAAAGGGATGATAAGGTTTCTTTCTGTGTGATAGAAAAGGACGAAGTGATTGCTGAGGATTTCGATACCGATTATCGCAGCGTGATCGTATTCGGCAGAGCCAGGATCCTTGCAGGCGACGATGAGCGTATGGCTGCTTTAAAAGGGCTGATCGACAAATACTCCAAGGGTTATGAAGAGAAGGGGCAAAAGGAAATTGCCGAGTTCTGGGACAGCGTTGCCTTGGTAGAAATCAGCATCGAACACATGACCGGGAAATGCGGAGATGAACTTTACTGATACGAACGGGGATGTATCCTTGCAGACCGTTATGGGCTAAATCAACATAGAGATCGTATAATGCAGAAAGGAAAGCTATGCGCTTTCCTTTCTTATTGGATGACCAATACAGGTTTTTCGGTGATATGGAGTACCTTGGTAGTGACGCTTCCCATGTAGAGCCTCCGCTTGAGAGACCCCATACCGTTTGACCCCATCACGATCATATCGACATTACGTTCATCTGCAAATTCAACGATGGTATGGGCCAAGTCTCCGCCGGGTTCGTCAAGCATGACGGCTTCAACCTCCGATCCCTCCATAACTTTTTTCGCTTTATCAAGCATTGCCTGGGAGTCGGATTTTACCTTTTTAACTATGGCGGGCCAATCCAGTGCTGCTGTATCCAGCGCCAATCGTGCATTATTGTGATAGTAGGAAACGGACGACCTTACATTGATAACGTTTAACATGATGATTTTGCTGCCGAGGCAATCTGCAATCTCTTTTGCTTTCAGCAAGGCTCTTTCCGAGTTTTCGGAACCATCGACAGGGACTAAAATGGTTTTCACTTTCCTCACCTCTTTCCAAGTAGATCAGTAATTACAACCTATAAATATTCGAATGCACCACTTTATCTTTATTTTAATATATACCCAACAGCATAATAAATAATCAGAAAAAACAAAAATTCCCATTGCTAACCAGATTTTTTATCATTGAAAAAGAACATGCGTTCTGATATGATTTGAAATACAGAAAAGCATCAAAGCAAGGTAAAGGTAAATTATGGAAAAGGAGGGGGCCGTGAGGAGTATTTTTCATATAGATGCAAACAGTGCATATTTGAGCTGGACTGCCGTATCGATGCTGGAAAATGGCTATCCGACAGATATAAGACAGATACCTGCGGCAATCGCAGGAGATCCGGCAAGCCGTCACGGCATAATACTGGCAAAATCCATACCCGCAAAAGCGTATGGGGTTGGAACGGGAGAAAGCCTGTTTGAAGCCAGGCGAAAATGTCCGAATATTGCGGTATTCCCTCCAGATTACGAACTTTATATGAGGTGCAGCGATGCCATGTATGATGTGCTTCATTGGTATTCGCCGCAAATCCAGCGCTACAGCGTGGATGAATGCTTTATGGACTACACCATGTCGGAGAAGAAGTTCGGCCTCCCTTCGGAGGTCGCTGAAAAGATAAAAGAACGGATAAAAAAAGAGCTTGGGTTCACTGTAAATATCGGCATATCATGCAACAAACTCCTGGCTAAGATGGGGTCAGAACTAAAAAAGCCTGATCGAATTCATACACTTTATCCCGAGGAGATGGAGCGGAAGATGTGGCCGCTGCCGGTAGGCGAGCTTTTTATGGTCGGGAGGGCAACCGAACGAAAATTGAATAAAATTAATATAAATACGGTCGGCGACCTTGCCCGTTCGGATCCGCATCACATGAAAGCCCTGCTTAAAAGCCACGGGCTCCTGATCTGGGGCTATGCCAACGGGATCGATGATTCTGAAGTGATACCAAACAGCGAGATATTTCAAAAGGGAGTCGGCAACAGTACAACCACCGGGTACGATGTGACCGATAAAGAGGAAGCACGGAAGGTGCTCCTTGCGCTGGCGGAAAAGGTAGCAATGCGGCTTCGGAAATTAGGCTGTTTGACTTCTCTCGTGTGCATTTCCATTAAGACCGACAGATTTATAAGATACGGCCATCAGCTTCAGCTGCCGAGGCCTATAGATACAACAAGTGAGATATACAGCCATGTTTGCCGGCTTTTCGACGAATGTTGGAAAGGCGAACCCCTGCGTCATTTGGGAGTATCCGTTTCCGACCTTTCAAAGGCGGAGGACTGCATCCAGCTTTCTTTCTTTGACAGCAGGATCACAAAGAAAAACCAAGAGCTTGATAAAGCTGTCGATTGGATAAGAGAGCTCTACGGAGAAGAGGCCGTTATACGTGGCGTCTTTGCGAATTCTGATTTCAAGCCGATACTGGGAGGCACTCACGATGGGGACTTTATAATGATGGGAGGTTATAAGTCGTGAAAATCATAGCGGAACCGATCGACGCCCTGGTAATGTTCCGAGGCAGGGACGATCCAAGACCATATAAATTCCGGTATTACGACCGGACTGACGCCGTGCACGAAGTGAAGATCGACAGGGTGCTGCAGGTAGACAAAACAAAAACCGGCGGCATCAAAGCCCTGGTCTATCGCTGCCAAAGCGAGATCGACGGCATATCTGTGCTATATGAATTGAAATATCTTATCGATGATTATCGCTGGGAACTATATAAAATGTGATAATATATGGCCAGTGAGATGTTTGGGCCTATTGTATGCAGGAGGGGAAAGGATATGTGCGGAAGATATACCTTGTTCACTGACAGGGAAATACAGGAGCTTGAAGCCATTATAGCGAAAATAGATGAAGATGCCGGAAAGAGTAAAATGAAGACCGGAGAGATATTTCCTTCCGACTTTGTACCGGTGCTGCTTAACGAACAAAACATCGTAAAGCCCCGGCTGTTCACCTGGGGATTTCCCGGGTTCAAGAACAAACAGCTTATCATCAATGCCCGGGCGGAAACTGCAGGGGAGAAAACCATGTTCCGAAGGGCTTTAGACAATGGGCGATGCGTCATACCGTCTACGGGCTTCTATGAGTGGGATGAAAAGAAGAGGAAATATCTGTTCAGCCTGCCTGGAAGCGGCATGCTTTATATGGCG
>JAKJCD010000161.1 GCA_022706625.1 Bacillota bacterium
CTGGTTTTTTCATGTTTCATAGAGCAGTTTACCTCCAAGCCCTTTCCTTTCAAATAATCTGTCCCCCAATCATACATTGCCTCTAAAATAGGTCTAATGCTTCTTCCAAAGCTGGATAAAGAGTATTCCACTTTAGGGGGTACGACAGGATATACCGTACGAATCAATAGGTCATCCATCTCCAACTCCCTTAGTTGCTGTGTGAGCATCTTGGGTGTCGCTTGTGGTATCAGATTACGCAGTTCGCTAAAACGCAAGGTTTGATTCATCAAATGCCACAATATCAAAGATTTATATTTTCCGCCTATCAGATTAAGAGTGGACTCGACAGGACAATTATATCCGCTGGAATCAGATTTCATATTATTGAATCCTTTCATAGTATCTTTTTTGATACTATATTACAATAAAGTACGTTCTTGTTATATTGAAAATAATTGCTAAAATGATACCATGAGATATTATAAATGTCAACTTTATTCCAAGGAGGATAATGAATATGAATAAAGGATATTTTGATATAACCGGTATGACTTGCTCGGCGTGTTCGGCGCGTGTTGAAAAAGGTATCTCGAAGTTGGAAGGTATAAAGGGAGTTAGCGTAAATCTACTTAAAAATAGCATGTCCGTAATTTACGATGAAAGCATCGTGAATGTCGGACAGATTGTAGAAGCAGTAGAGCGTATTGGTTATGGAGCTGCCCCTCATACCAGCACTACAAAAAAGCAAAATAATGAACCGCTGGACATTGCAAAGCAGGACTTGAAACAACTGCGGGTTAGGCTGATAGTCTCAATGATTTTTTCTATTCCCTTATTCTATATTGCTATGGGACATATGTTCAGCTGGCCGCTTCCCAGTTTTTTGTTAGGCATGGAGAATGCGCTGATTTTCGCGTTCACTCAATTCTTATTATTGATTCCAGTGTTATTTATCAATTTCAAGTATTATCAAATGGGATACAAAACACTATTCCAGGGTTCTCCCAATATGGATACTCTGATTGCCATTGGTTCGAGCGCCGCAACTCTATATGGTATCCTGGCCATATACAAAATCGGATATGGCTTGGGACATGGCGATATGCAGATGGTACATCAATATAAAATGGATTTGTACTTTGAATCCGCTGCCATCATACTAGCCCTAATAACGCTGGGCAAATACTTTGAAGCACGCGCCAAAGGCCGAACATCGGAAGCTATTACGAAACTGATCAATCTGGCCCCCAAGATGGCAACCGTGCTGCGTAATGGTGTTGAAGAAACGATTTCGGTAGAAGATGTATTGTCCGGCGATATTGTAATTGTAAAAGCCGGAGATACCATCCCCGTCGATGGGGTTATTACAGACGGTTATTCTTCTGTGGATGAATCCGCGATAACCGGTGAAAGCCTGCCTGTTGATAAAACCGCAGGCGATCGGGCTATCGGCGGTACGGTTAACAAATCAGGGTATTTCAAAATGTGCGTTACGGCAGTTGGAGATAACACGACCTTGGCACATATCATAAGGCTTGTAGATGAAGCAACTTCCTCAAAAGCACCGATTGCAAAACTAGCGGATAGGATCAGCGGCGTTTTTGTGCCCACGGTGATTGTCATTGCTCTAGCGGCAACGATTATATGGCTGGCTTTAGGGCAGAGCTTTGAATTTTCGCTTTCAATAGGTATAGCAGTATTGGTAATTTCCTGTCCCTGCGCATTAGGGCTTGCCACTCCGACAGCAATTATGGCCGGCACAGGCAAAGGTGCGGAAAACGGCATCTTAATAAAATCTGCCGAAGCATTGGAAATAGCTCATAGCATTAATACGGTTGTATTGGATAAGACGGGTACGATTACTGAGGGAAAGTCTGCTATAACAGACATTACAAGTGATCGTGCTGATAAATCCGAATTACTGACTGTAGCAGCTTCACTCGAAAAGATGTCGGGACATCCTCTTGCAGACGCTATATTAGCAAAAGCGGAAAATGATGGCATCGTCTTAAAAGATATTGATGATTTTTCATTAATACCAGGGCAAGGCCTTACTGGCATAATGGAAGGGAAACACTGTTATGCCGGGAACAGGAAGTTGATGAAAGCTGCAGATATTGAGATAGGAGATTTTGCAGACATTGAGGAATCATTTGCCGCTTCTGGAAAAACACCGTTATATTTCGCACAGGAGAAAAAACTTTTAGGTATTATAGCCGTTGCAGATGTTGTCAAACCAACCAGCAAACAAGCTATAGCTGAATTATCTTCTATGGGAATCGAAGTGCTCATGATTACCGGCGATAACGCTAAAACCGCCGAGGCTATTCGCAAGCAGGTTGGCATAAAGAGTGTACTTGCCGAAGTTCTGCCCCAAGACAAAGAACGTGAAATTCGAACGTTGCAACAAAGCAATAAGAAGGTAGCTATGGTTGGCGACGGCATTAACGACGCGCCCGCACTTGCGCGTGCAGATATTGGCATAGCCATAGGCGCGGGAACCGATATTGCCATTGAGTCTGCCGATATTGTGCTGATGAAAAGTGATCTGCTGGATGTGGCAACCGCAATACAGCTTAGCCGGTCTACCATGCGTAATATTCGACAGAACCTATTTTGGGCGTTTTTCTACAACACAATTGGTATCCCTGTAGCGGCGGGTTTGTTTTATGGATTATGGGGATGGCGGCTCAATCCTATGATTGCCGCTGCCGCTATGAGCCTTAGTTCTGTATCCGTGGTTTCAAATGCGTTAAGGTTGAGATTTTTCAAGCCAAAATGGAAAAAGGAAAGGGGGAATAATTCCGATTCCGTTATAAAAGTGCAGCCAAAATTATTAAAAGGAGGTATTGAAATGAAAAAAATTGTAAGGATTGAAGGCATGACTTGCAATCACTGCTCAATGGCAGTAGAAAAAGCATTTAAAAAACTGGATGGCGTAACGGATGCAACAGTTGATTTGGCAGGGAAAACGGCTGCGATAGAGCTGTCTGATTTTGTATTGGACGATATTCTTATCAAAGCTGTGGAAGATGCCGGATATGAGATTGTCGAAATCCAATAAATAATTAATTATTGATAGCGCCCTGCAAAGAGGTCAGTTATTGACCATATCTATCTTCTGGAAAAACCTGCCTTGCGGCATATAAAAAAACTGTAGTTTTGACTGTAGTTTTGACAGATAGTCTTTTGCGCTAAAATTCCATAACCAAATGCCAAACGGCGGTTTTGAAATAAAGCAATTCAAAGCCGCCGTTTTCCTTTTCAAAAAATAGGATTTCGGAGGGCGTGTTAAAGTTGTCCCTTTTTAAGGACACGGCGGCACAAGGAGGATGCCGCCGTGTTTCTTTGTCTTCGACATAATTTGATATTATTCTGTATATCAAAAAAAGATTTGACGCTTTATGGGACTATTGCGGTTATGAAGTTACCTACACACATTACACGTTAAGATATACAAATTCCTGC
>JAKJCD010000162.1 GCA_022706625.1 Bacillota bacterium
CCCCGCCGCTTTTTATGAGGAATCGGGACTTACATCCTATGTATTTGCCACACAACAGCAGCCTTTATGGATCACCTACCACTATATGGTTGACGCTTTGAAAACTCAGCATCCGCAGTTGATGGCAGTAGAGATCAATATGGCGGCAAATTTCGAAGCTCCTGATTATCTTGATGAAGGCACCAATCATTCGGCGATCGACCCCATCCCCATGTCCCTCAACAAGCTCAGGATGATTTATGCATCGGTTCCAAAGGGAGAACGCCGCTATTATATATTTAATATCATGAAATACCACGATAGGTGGAGGGAACTTGAAAAGGAGGATTTTGTCCGCAGCTTTGAAATCTTGACTGATCCCGATAAAGGCTATGTCCGTTTGGAAGAAACTGCGAAGAAACCGGTATGGGAGGATGTATCTGCAATAAAGGAAAGCAAAATAGCCTCGCCAAAGAGCATTGAGTATATTAATAAAATGATAGACATAGCGGAAGAGGAAGGGATCAGGCTCCTTTTGTTCAAATCTCCTTCCAATGCCACTCCCGAGGAGAAGATGTATTATAACAGTGTTGGAGAGCTGGCAGCGCAAAGGGGCATCGAATATATTGACTTCAACGACAGTCTTCATTATAAAAAAATGGGGTTGGATATCGAAACGGATTTTTACGATCAGAGGCATCTCAATGCGGCCGGCGTTAAGAAATTCGTCCCGTACTTCAGCAGTTTTTTATAATAGATTCCAGGTAGGTTTTAATAAAAAGTAAAAATACAATAATCAAAAAATCTGTATCCAAAATGCCGGTCAAGTGTTAGAATAGGGTTGTGCCTGGAAAAATGAGCAGTAAAATAACATTTGGAGGTACGGTTTGTGTTGCATCAGGAAACTAAACCGCCCGCCATGTCATGGCAGGATTTGATTTGCCGATTAGAAGGAGTATACGCTGCAAAAGTCGTTCTTTGTGAAGACGGCACTCCGGAAGAGATCCATATACTTGCCAGCACTGCAAAGTCGCCGAAATCGCTGACACGCGATATACAATCTGCTTTGATGGCCGCTTTTGGAGTTGAAGTAGATTATCGCATTATAAGTATTGCTCAAATCCATCCCGATATGTCTGAAAAAGACTCCCGGCTTTGTTATTCGGGGATCGAGAACAAGTTTATTGACGGTCGTGGAGAGATCACTGTCTTTCTGTCTTACGGAGATTTACGCATCGAAGGGAAATCATCCTATGCTACCAGAAATACAGCTTCCCAGTTGCGGGGAGTTGCGTTAGCTACTTTGGATGCGGTTTCAAAGTTTATTACAGAGAAGAACAGCGCATATTATGAATTGATAACGTCAGAAGTAATTGAGATAGGAGGGAGGCCGGCCACTCTGGTAACTGTCTGCGACGAACAGGGGCAGCACTACATAGGAAGCTCATTGATCAGGGAGCATCATGACGACGCAGTTGTCCGTGCGGTCATGGATGCGTTGAACCGTCGGGTTTCAAGGTTCATTGCGGAATAGCATTTTGGATCGCCTGACTGGTTTTGACCGAAACATGATAGTCAATGCGCAGAAGTTGACCGTAAAAAAGATAAAAGCAGATTCGGAACATATGAAATAGTACATTAAGCGGAGCGGATATAGCCTGCATATTAGCGGTATGGCAGAGTACCTGAGAAGGAGGGCTATATCGTGAATAAAGTCTTATTGGTTTTATCAAGCCTTTGTGCTTTGCTGCTTTCCAGCGGCGCATTTTTCTGTGTAAGATAAGGTAGATAATACTTTAGCTCCGAATCTGTTTTTTATAAAAGTGAATGAACAGTATAAAAAATCTGAAACATAAAGCATAATAACAGGAGCAACATATGGAATACAAGCAGAAAATATATATCTGGACTGTTATGCTGGCGGGAGCTGCTACTTTGGGTTTTTGTTCGATAAAAGTCTGTCAGCAATTTGTAACTCAGCCCATTCAGGCGATGCAGATCATCAACTGGCTGATCATGCTGGTTCTTTTAGTGCTATGCCGTGCACTTCCGGTATACATCGCCAAGGATAAATCCATAGAGGTATCGTTTGTGCCGGTGGTAGCCAGCGCAATGATTTACGGACTATATCTGACAGTTGTTCTGTTTTTCCTTTCGACGTTTTTTCTCTTCGTTTTCGATGCCACAAACAGGAAGATTTATTATCTGCTGTTGAAGAATCCCGAAAAAGAATTATTCAATGCGGCAAATATTGTTCTTTCTATATTCATAGGCGGCCAGCCGTTGATCCTTATGGGGGGATATGGCGATTCGTTTTCATTCCCCTATTCAATTCTACCTGCCGCCGTATTTGCAGTAGTCACAATAACCACGAACCTTGCGTTGTTTATATTGTATTATGTGTCAAAAGGCAAGGAACGGTTTATATCCATGCTTTCACGCACCATATCCGGTGTTTTCCCCAATGTAGTGTCTACGATCCCAATTGGTATTTTCATTGCACTGCTTTTGAATCTAGACAACGGCAGCTTTTTTGTCCTGCTTTTTATACTTCCGCTTTTGCTCGCCAGATACTCGTTTAAGCTTTATTGGGAGAGTTATTCCATGAACATGAGGACTATCACAGCATTGACACGGGCAATAGATGCGAAAGATTCATATACCAGCGGTCATTCGGAAAGGGTGGCTAATTTTGCCGAGCAGATAGCCCGCTATATGGGACTGCCTAAAAAGATGGTGTCGGAAATCAAGATCGCCGCTCTTATACACGATGTAGGAAAGATCGGTATTGAGGATTGTATTCTCAACAAGCCCGGGACACTTAGCCGGGAAGAATTCGAACAGATTAAAAAGCATCCTGTCATCGGCAGCGAGATCATCGAAGAGATCCATTTCTCCCGTACAGTGGTGGATGCCGTTCTCTACCACCACTGCCGATACGACGGCTGCGGTTATCCGTGCGAAGGCGCCGTGCCAATTGAGCAGCCTCTGCCGGCGGCTATTTTAGCAATCGCCGACGCTTATGATGCCATGACCTCGGACCGGCCCTATCGCAGCAAGCTTTCTGATGAAAAAGCTATAAGCATAATAAATGAAAATTCCGGCACCCAATTTGATCCCAATGTAGTAGATGCTTTTATTAAAGTGCTTGGGATTACAAAATCCTCGGCCGGTTCGGTGATGCCATGAAGCGTCAAAGAACGCATAAACGTTCTTCCCTTTCGGGAAGTATCCCATTTAGGATCTATCTCCCTTTGTTGGCCCTTGCGGTAGAAATACTATTTTCTCGCGGTTCTTTCCCCGAATGGTTTGTATTCTCTCTCGAATACGGACTGTTGTTTTGGTTTGTTTTATCGAACCTAAGAGGATGGGGGATAGGGCCATATTTAATTGGTGCCGGTACCCTTTTAAATTTCGCCGTCATTGTGGTCAACGGGTTT
>JAKJCD010000163.1:0-3068 GCA_022706625.1 Bacillota bacterium
TTTCAATTCCTTATAGGTAAGCTAGAAACACGGCTTTTCAATGCAGACTATCACCGGGACGTGGATGTTTCAATTCCTTATAGGTAAGCTAGAAACCCGCAGGCGGGGAAAGGTGTTACTGTCAAGCAAAATTGGGCCATTTTTGGCAAACAATTTTCCCCCACTTTTCTATTAAAAAATCTGTTTCCTATGAGCAAGGCGCCAACTCTCATCAGCAAAGTCCAGCACCTGGCACTTATGTGTCAGCCTATCTAGCAGAGCTGTTGCAAGGATAGCGTCGCCAAGAAGTTCCGCCCAGCCTTCAAAGCCTTTGTTTGACGTAATCACTACAGAAGCTGATTCGTAGAGCTGTGATATTAAGCCGAAAAATAAATTGGCTTCCGTTTTGCTGACAGGCAAGTACCCAACTTCGTCGATTATCACAAGGTCGCACTTGTTTATCCATCTCACTCTTGCAGCACTTTTCAGTGATATTTCCTGCGTCTTTAGGATGTGCATCATAGTATCCATGGTCGCAAAAAACACCTTGTAGCCTTCATGCACGGCTTTGTTTCCAATCGCCAAAGCTATGTGGGTTTTGCCCGTTCCCGGTGGTCCTATAAGTACAAGGTTGAACATTCCGTCAATCCATTCCAGCTTTGCCAGGGTGTTAAGCTGCTCTCGGGTTATCCCTTTTTGAAAATTTGTATCGAATTCATCAAAGCCCTTGTATGTTGGCAATCGTGCCTGCTTTATGCGTTCAGCCTCGGCCTTTTTGTCTCTTGACTCTGCTTCCGCGCGGAATAGCTCAAGCAAATATTCTTCATTACTTAACCCTTGCTGAGGCATGAATTTCCCGTGCGATAATATGCCAATATGAAACTGCTTTGCCAGCGATATGATTTCCGAGTTCATATGCTTCTGCCTCCCTTCGCCGATTGTATATAGTTTTCAACGCTTCTAACTTTAGGTTTCACCATCTGATATTTTTCCGGCAAAGTAAACTGCTTTGGAATAATCTTCGGCTCGTCCACCCTGAAGAATGCCAAGGTGTCCCGAAAGTCATTTGCGCTTACCAGATCTCTCTCCACGCAATAATTTAAGGCATTCTCCAGTTCATCCTTCCCGTACTGTTCAATGCAGCTATTCATTATGCGGAGCTGATCACGGGCATATCTGGGATACGCTTTTATGAGGGCGTCTATGTAATCTTCAGCGAAGGTTAGCCCGTCCATTCTTTTTAATACTGTATCTTTAAGCTCATCATATTTGGTCTCTTGAAACCGCTGCATATTCTTTGAAAGTCGAATGAGTTTACCAACTCCTTGGGCAAGGTAGTGTGTCGCCAGTAATTCCCCGGTTTCCTTGTCATAAAAAGAAACCATGTCCTTTTGGGTGTCAGCCTCAATCCTGGCTTGCCTTCCGGGGAAGTATGTGCCTTTAGGGACCTCATAGCGATTCTGCCGATAATGCACCACATTGGTCTTGCGAATAATCGCCAACTTTGGCTCGATAGGCTTCGACAGTGTAGGTACTGGTTTTAAGTGCTTGATTTCTTCCGTAAACAGTCTGTCTGGTACCATTCTAGTTGTCTCGTGAACCTTAGCGTTTGCCGTACGGTCAAGCCATGCCAGACCCTCACTGTTTAATACAGATATGCCATGATATATCCTGCAGGATAGAAAGTTGTTCTTAACATATTTAACAACACTTTCGATTTTACCCTTGCTTTCAGGGTCAAAACCTCGGCAGAGCCGGACTGAAAAACCGGCATACTTTTTGTAGTTTTCAAATGTTTCAGTCAGGATCAGATCTCCGGCGTTCTCTGAAACCGCCATAACACGGTCCTGGTCATAGACAATTTCCTGAGTCCGGCCACCATAATATTTAAATGCCAAATCATGAGCCTCTACAAATTCTGATGCGCTGAACGGATGCTCCTGAAAGTACACGAATTTCTTGCGTGACATACTCATGACCATGGCGAATATGTAGATTTTTGTTTTGCTCCCAAAGGGGTCGGTCATGACCTTCTGCCCCATATCCACCTGAGCCTGAAATCCGGGCGGGTGTTCTGAAACCTCTGTATATTGCCGGACTTTTACCTCTGTAGGTATACCAAGCTCTTCACGCAGGGTCATTACATAAAGTCGAACACTTCTGTATGATGGTGCAAAAGCCTCATGCCGCTCACACAGATGGTCATAAATTATCGCTGAAGTGATATTAGGGTAGGTTTCAAGCTCTGAAACAATTTCCTCACGATACGGGTCAAGTATTTTAGTCCGTTCACGACTCGCAGCCAGATATTTTAAATATTCCTCTGCAC
This sequence comes from Bacillota bacterium, assembly GCA_022706625.1. Classification (GTDB taxonomy): domain Bacteria; phylum Bacillota; class Clostridia; order Peptostreptococcales; family Anaerovoracaceae; genus UBA1426. The sequence goes on from JAKJCD010000163.1 coordinate 2,309, forward strand.
TCATATTCCAATACTTACGGACTGTTTTTCTGTCAATTCCGGTTACTCGAGCACATTTTCTAATTGTATATCCTATTTGCTTGTAAGCTTGTATTTCGTTGAACATCTTCCCCTTCACCATTACCTTTCCGCCTCCCAAGTATAACGTCGTCTAACACTATACCAGAAAGGCTATATTAGGTGGGGGAATTTTCTTTGCCATTTTTGGCCCCTTTTAGTTTACCAGTTACATTTTAAAAGACCTGTGTCGGCAGATGGAACGGCCCGTAACTGCGGAGCAACTGGTGTGCAGGCTCCGGTCGGAATACAAACCCCATGAGGACAGAGGCTGGCTGCGCTCCAGAATGGAGGACATCCGGCGTGATTTGGCGGACATCGGCAGGCAGATCGACACACCCGGCATCCGAAGCGAGGACGATATGAAACAGCTCTGTCGGTCTTACCTTAGCCTCGCTCTGGACTGTGTCAAAGCGCGGATGTTCATGGAGTTGGAATCACCCGAACTGATTCCGGAACAGGAGCAGGCCGTAAATTTTACGATGAGCATGTAGGACACGCTCCCTCCTAAATTATATTTTTATTTCTTGATTGATTTCATGCTAAAATGACGTATAATATTAGCATGAAACAAAAATTGAGGGAGGTGATCCTGCATGTACGCGGAAACCCTGCAATCCCTTTGCGAACAGAGCGGCGGCATCCTGCTCACAAAAGATATTGTCAACGCCGGCGTTCCCAGCAGTTATCTGACGGCATTTCT
>JAKJCD010000163.1:3080-3418 GCA_022706625.1 Bacillota bacterium
GCCAGACGCGATGGAAGATAAAATGTTCACCCTGCAGGCCCGAAAAAACCGGCTGGTTTATTCTCACGACACCGCACTGTATTTGCACGACCTGACCGACCGCGATCCGCTGACCTACAGCGTGACGGTGCCGACCGGCTACAACACCAAGCGGCTGACGGAGGAAGGGCTCAGCGTATTTTCCATCAAGCCTCATTTATACGGGATGGGAATCACGATGGCGCAGTCGCCTTTTGGCAGGCCAATCCGGGCTTACGATGCGGAGCGCACTCTGTGCGATATGCTGCGAAGCCGGCGTCAGATGGACGGCGCGCTTTTTCCGGAAGCCCTGAAGCGGT
>JAKJCD010000164.1 GCA_022706625.1 Bacillota bacterium
GCAGGATCCGTATTCTCCTTGATGCTTCTTATCTTCTCATCCGTGTATCTGTCCGGATGATCATACAGGAAATTACTGTGTCCGTTCTCGTCACATACAGGCAGCACTATAAACTTATATCTCCTGTCGCCTTCATGCTTCTGCTTGATTTTCGAAATCGGATCATGTATCGACCATATGGTACCCAGTATTATCTGCTTAACATTATCACCTATCATACGTGATGTGAGCGTAGCATTATAATCATCAAACAGTTTTATCAGCCTTTCCGGGCTTCTGGCCATTTCTTTATTTTTTACCAGGTCATCCGTTATCATGTACTTGTTCGCCCTAGTACGGCCGGTAACAGATCCGCCGAGAGATACTAACCCAATCGTCGGGAAATCCCCTTTCGGTCTGTATGATACCGTGAAGTACTCAGCTGAAACATCAGGGTTCCCTAGATTCGGGAAAACATCCGAATACGCATATTCAGGATTAGTCATGATGGCTGTAACGCTTTCGTACATCATCCTCACCATTCCGTCAGCATACGATATGTACATGTTCGTGCTTTCCGGATAATTCCCTGCTATGTACGATATCAGGAACTTAATCAATGTCGATTTACCTATACCCGGAGGTGCAGATATCCCTAGCAGCAGCATTTCAGGATCATCCATGAATTCCTGTATCTGTGTAGCTACCTTATGCTGGCCTTCCAGAACATTCCTTCTCGGAATCCAGAATTTAGCCTTATATTCCCTGTTCCATTCGCTAGCTATCATATAGTGGTCGAAATTATGCGGAGCTGAGAATATATAGCACTTCCTGCACAAGTCACCGAATAGCGATACCTCATTCATCATTCCCTTCTGAGTGTATTCTTTCGTCAAGTCCTTGGCTATCTTCAGGACCTCGTCATTCAGTTTCAGGTCATTCATCACTCTGGCCATATGCCATAGGTTCTCAAGATTCTGTATCTTCGTTAAATCCGTTTTCTTTATTTTCCTTACTATCTCATAGTTATCCATTCAGTTGTCTCCTAATTTTGATAAATAAAAAAGCTATAAACCTTATCCGGTCCATAGCCCTTATCAGCTGTTCTATATGCCCGATTGCATATAGCAATATGCGTTTATTTAATTATGCCCACCTTCCAGTCTTCGTGTCAAACTCTTTAATTGCTTTATAATATGTGTTCGGCTTCATGTCTAGCTTCTTCATTGCGCTTCTGTTTGTCCTGTCTCCTGCTCTGACCTCTGCAAGCATTACTTCGAAGAGCGCTTTATTTATCTCAACAGGCTTACGGCCCTGGTATTTGCCTTCTTCCTTTGCAATAGCGATACCTTCTCTTTGGCGCTGCTTAATGCTTTCCCTTTCCTTCTCAGAAACATAGGTTAATATCTTCAATACCAAATCTGCTATGAATGTGCCTGTCAGGTCTTTTGTATTCCGTGTATCAAGTATAGGCATGTCGAGAACGACTATATCCGCTCCGATCTCTTTCGTTATCATCTCCCACTGCTTGCCTGTCTCGGCATAATTTCTTCCAAGCCTGTCCAAACTTGTTATAAAAACAGTATCGCCCTTCCTGATAACCTTTATCATTGCCTGGTAACTGTCACGTTCATAATTCTTTCCGCTTTCCTTGTCGATAAAAATATATCTTTCGTCAACACCAGCTTCTACTAATGCCTTGATCTGTCTTGCCTCGTTCTGGTCCTTTGAGCTTACTCTTGCGTACCCTATCTTTATACTGTCTGCCATGATAAATACTCCTTTCTTATCTGCTTTTAATTTTAGGCTATATATATATGTTTGTCAACACTTATATGCAAATATTTTTTATAAATTTGCCTTTTTATTTTTTTATGTAGTTAAACCCCTCACCACCACCCTATAAGCTGCTCATATATCCCCCTCCCGGCTACCTGATCAGCGCTATTGATGATGATCAGATGTCCGGATGCGTGCCTGGATGCGTAAGCTCCGGGCAGCTGCGCATTTAGGGTACACTTAAATCACACACCCTAAAACAATTAAAAACTATGTAAATTAAATTAAAAGTGCAAACATTTTTGTTTGTTTTTTATTGACAACCCTATAACAACACTATATAATTATATTGTACTTAACATTAAGGCCCTAGAGGCCCACAAAAAGGAGATTATAAAGATGAAAACAACTAGAAGATGGCAGACGATAGGTAAGGTTATGACTAATCATGTTATGCAATTAAGAGAGGCATTAGCGCTTGTTAGTACTACAGTCACAGCAACTGATCTAGGCGACTATGTAACAATCAATGGTGTACGCATTAACCTTGATGATGTAAGGTTGCTAGTAACCAAGACAGGCTACAGCATCCAGGCATTGAGCTAACAGAGTGACAGGGCGCTAGCCCTGGTAATGTTGCGGTCCGGTCACAAGCCCGGACGGAAAGGAATTGATAAAATGAGTATTTTACAGGACTATGAAGCAATCAGAAAACAAATCGGAGAAAAAGAATATAACGACATCTGCGCTTTTCTAGAAGCTCACAAGCACTACTATTTATCAGATGTTTATTACCGTAAATCTGTATGGTCAGAGTTTAAGAAGTGGCAATCTGCCCGATAAAACGGACAGCAAGATTATGCCACCTTGTAATCAGGGTGGCAGTATATTAAAATAAATATGCAATATTAGGAGGTCACCCCATGATCAGGGCGATAGAAATCACAAAACTAGTACTTTTGATATTATTTTGGCCTTTCGTAATGATTTTCAGGCTGATGATTCGCAAATAATAAATATAGGAGGCGTTACATGCGCAAAGATTTTCAAAAGTTTCTTGATGACAACCAGTCATTCTGGAGCTATAACATCGTACCGGACTTAGTAGATCAGCTAGATGCTGCGCTTAAAGCTGGCACAGATACGGCATACATCCTGGCTAGCTTGTCTCTCCAGGGTATCGCTTATACAGGCGATAAGCTGCGTTTTACAAGTGATATCGTTTTAGGCAATCCGTAGATCACCGGCACCGATCTAAGAAAAACCGCCCATATTTTCAGGGCGATTTTTTATGATCATCAGATTTTCAGCTGTATTTTTCGGTTGAAATTCCGTCCGTCAAAATTTTCATTTCAGAATTTCAAGTCAAATTTTCTTCCGTCAAAATTTCTGGTCAAAAATTCATTATCAAAATCTGTCTGTCAAAATTCACTGGGCAAAAATTGCTGTCAAAATTAGTTGGTCAAAATTCGTTGGTCAAAATTTGCCTGTCAAAAATCAACCAAAAAAAATGACCGTCAAAAATGGCGGTCAAAATTCGCAAATCAAAATTATTAATCCTCCGGCAGAGATTTTATAATCTCTTCCGGTGTCTTTTCTTCGCCTAACGGCTTGTTTGGTGTCAGGACTACTT
>JAKJCD010000165.1:0-384 GCA_022706625.1 Bacillota bacterium
TGGTGCTGCGAGCTGGAATTCTCACGGATGGCAGAAGCCTCCGATACGGAGCATCGTTACTGTCCTCTTCCGAAGTATCCTTCCACTTCCAGGGATATATCCCTGCTGGTGGATGAAGATATTACAGTTTCATCGATTGTAGGTATCATTAAAAGCAGAGGAGCGGGATTGCTGGAAAAGGTCGAACTCTTTGACATATATCGGGGCAGGCAAGTGTCCGAAGGGAAAAAGAGCGCATCCTTTTCATTGACGTATCGGGCCCCTGACAGAACGCTGACAGACAAAGAGGCTGAAAAAGTGCACCAATCTATTCTTAACGCATTGGATCTTGAGTTAAAAGCAGTGCTGAGGGATGTATAACCGTGGCATTGCTGAACAGTCATA
>JAKJCD010000165.1:486-3320 GCA_022706625.1 Bacillota bacterium
CGGTCTATGCACGATCTGGCGAAAAGCCTGCCGTCGTGCCCCGTATCATCTTTGGCGGTGCTTGCCGCCGTGAACTGCGCTGACGAGTTTTACCGATCCATTGATAACTTCAATGAACTGAAAAGCAAAAATCAACAGCTGGAAAAAGATGCCCAGCATTACGTACAGCTGTGGGATGAGGCTAAAAAGAACTTCCTGCAGTATAAAGAGGATGCACAATCGGCAGTGGAAAACAGGGAAGAGCTGCAGCAGGCGTACAACGAAAAGATGGCGGAATGCCGTGAGCTGGTGATAAAGATCAAAGAACTTGAGCAAAGTATCGAAGGGCTCAAAAGCAGGAATGAAAGCCTTAACGGCAGGATCGCCGCCAGGGAGGAAGAGAAAATCTCATCTTCTACGATAATAAAAGAACTGGAAGACAAATGCAGGGATATGGAGAGCAGTTTTTTCGATCTCCAAATGGAAAATATCCAATTGAAAGGCGAATTGGACCATATTAAGAAAAGCTTAAACAAATAAATATTAACATGAATGAAAAAGCATACAGAGTTTTAGAATACGATAAGATAATCAAGCTTCTGGCGGATGAAGCCTCTTCGTCCATGACAAAAAAGATCATTTCAGAGTTGCTGCCTGTGCGGGACGAATATGAAATAAAGGAAAGAATAGCGGAAACCACGGAAGCAGTTTCCGTTATTATGCATAAAGGGGCTTTGTCTCTCGGAGGATTCTACGATATCGCCCCTTGGGTGAGCCTTGCGCAAAAAGGCGGGGTTCTCACAATGAAACAGCTGCTTGAGGTCTTGTACAATCTTCAAGCAGCACGCCATGCCGCAGTTTTTTTAAAGAGCGATTTGCCACCGCTAAAGAGAATCGACGAGCTGTCTTCTCTGGTCAGCATTAAGAAGGATCTTGAAAACGAGATAGACCGGTGTATCCTCTCGGAGGATGAGGTGGCAGACAATGCAAGTCCGGAGCTCAAAAGCATCCGCCGGAAAATCGGACTGCAAAATGAAGCTGTCAGGAACAAGATGAACAGCATATTGACCTCTTCTGAGACAAAAGGTTTTTTGCAGGATCCTATTGTGACTATTCGCCAGGGCAGGTATGTAATACCAGTCAAGCAGGAACACCGAGGCCGCTTCACAGGCATCATCCATGATCAGTCATCTACAGGTTCGACGCTTTTCATAGAGCCTCAGGCGATTGTGAATATGAATAATGAGCTCAGGGAACTGGAACTGGCAGAAAAGAAAGAGATACAGAGGATACTGAGTGAGCTGTCAGAAAAGGTAGGGGCGGAAGGAGACGGCATTAAAAACAACCAGGAGATTCTGACAGAACTTGACTTCATATTCGCAAAAGGAAAGCTCTCCGCTAAAATGAGGGGAGAGCCGCCGGAAATCAATAAAATGGGCATCTTAAGCATTCGGGAGGGAAGACACCCGCTTATCGACGGTAAAAAGGTTGTTCCGGTATCGGTATCCGTAGGGAATAACTACGATACTCTGGTGATAACCGGCCCGAATACAGGGGGCAAGACCGTTACCCTTAAGACTGTCGGGCTTTTTGTGCTGATGGCACAGTCAGGATTGCATCTGCCCGCTTCATCCGGAACTAACATACCTGTCTTCCAGAAGGTATTTGCGGATATAGGGGATGAGCAAAGCATAGAGCAAAGCCTTTCCACTTTCTCTTCCCATATGAAGAACATCGTTGAAATAGTCAAAGATACAGATCAGGATACACTGGTACTTTTAGATGAGCTGGGCGCAGGTACGGATCCTACGGAAGGTGCGGCACTGGCAATTTCCATATTAAACGAGCTATACGTCAGGGGAGCGAAAACCTTGGCGACTACCCATTATACAGAGCTGAAAAAATACGCTGTCGCTACCCCCGGAGTACAAAACGCTTCAATGGAATTTGATATCGATACGCTTTCGCCTACGTTTAGACTTACCATCGGAACTCCCGGACGTTCAAATGCTTTCGAAATATCGAACAAGCTCGGGCTTCCACTTCATCTGATCGATTATGCAAAAGGGCTGCTGGAAAGAGGAGATATCGTATTTGAAGACGTGATAGCTTCTATAGATAAAGATCGCAAGGCGGCGGAACTTTTTCTGGACGAAGCTGCGCTCATCAGGATTGAGATGCAAAAACAGAGAGAAGAACTGGAAAAGCAGCAGCTTAAATTTGAAGGGCAAAAGGAAAAACTTCTTTCAAAAGCAAAGGCAGAGGCACGAGAGCTGGTTCAGGAAACCAGAGAGCTTGCGGATATGATACAAAGGGAACTGAAGGATCTGGAAAAATATGAGGATCCTTCGCAACGGAGCAGGAAGCAGGAGGCTCTGCGGCGGGATATAAGAGAATTGCAGGAAGAGCTGCGTGAAAAACCGGATATCATACAAAACACGGACCCTGTGCATCCTGGAGAACTGAACATCGGAGATGCGGTCAAGATACTATCTTTGGGACAGAAAGGGGAGCTGCTTTCACTGCCGGATGACAAAAACGAAGTTCAGGTACAGATCGGCCTCATGAGAGTAAGCGCAGGCTTGGGTCAGGTGGTCAGGATAGAAAATCCCAAGCCGGAGAGGGCGAATCCGAACACCGGTCACAGCCGGTTTTATCAGAAAAAAGTGATTTCCGCAGCACCGTCCTTGAATGTCATCGGCAAGGTGCTTGATGATGCGCTGATTGATGCGGATAAATATCTGGATGACGCTTTTATAGCGGGGCTCAAACAAGTCACGATCATTCATGGCAGGGGCGCCGGCATATTGCGGGATGGATTGTCAGAGATGTTCAAATCACATAAACATGTGGAA
>JAKJCD010000166.1 GCA_022706625.1 Bacillota bacterium
GACCTTGCACCCGGTGAATCCACCAGCGGCTGGATGATATATCAGTATCAAGCCGACAAAAGCGAGATTACCATGCATTATTACGCCGGCTTTGTCAACGTTGCTCCGGATTTGCGGTTCAGATTTGCGGTTGAATAAGTTTTAAGGAGGTAGCTAAGAGATGAAAAACACAGTAAAAAAGCTCTCTGCGAGTATAGCTATGGTGCTATGCTGTATAATGCTTTTTTCGGTTACGAGCATGGCGCAAGATGACCGCGAGGGCTACTGGGAGTGTATCGAGGTTCGTCACCAGACTTATGATTATAATGAGGAACTTACCAACAAGGACTATTGGTCGAAGAGTAAGAGTGGTTCTGCCGGTACCGGAACATTCAGCGAAACTTATGTAGGACCCGATGAAAAGGACGATTACGCCCCCAGACCGAAAAACGGCGAAAGTGCAATGGTGCAAGGCAGTGTTTCGACACCGCCGAAGTACATTGACGGCGGGAAAACGGTACAATTAAAGGTTGACCTTTCTATTAGCTCAACAAAACAACATTTCTGGGATTTCGACGGCGACGCATTTGTCCGGTTTGACGAAGTCGATGTAGAAATGAGTCATCGCACATATGGTGCGATAGACTTCACGGCAAAAGATTCTGACGGAGAAGATGTCAAATTATCTGTTTGGCTTTATGCTCCAACCAACTGGAGAGCAACTGAATACGGAAACAAACCTAAAGTGAATGTCGAGGTGTCTGCGCAGGCTCCTTACGGCAGCGAGGAAGGCGATAAAATATCCATATACACCAGTGTCGGCATGGGTAGCATGAGCTCCAGAACTGAGTATGTCTATCTCTGGCATAACGAAGGGAAAGCTCCCACCGAGGAAAAAGACGACTCTGACAAGCCAAAACGCTCAGATGAAGAAAAACGGATATTAGATGCGTGGAGTAACAACCAAGAGAAAAAACCCGATGAAAAAGTTGTGCGTGACCCCGAGGACACCGGTATACGATTCTCCGATCTTTGGGGAATGGTGGCGATTCGCCGCGGTGGTGGGTACGATGATGAATGGGAGTATTGTGATCTGGACACAGTGATCCATTATGGTGATGAGATCTGGACAGAGGCTGATTCCGGAGCTGTCTTAAGCTTGACTGATATGAGCACATTTCGCATATGTGAAAGCACAAAAATGGCTATGCCACCACGAGAAGAAGCCGTAAGTAGTTTTAAAATACTTTCCGGTAATGCCTGGGTTAACATGAAGAAAATGTGGGAAGGCGGAGAATTTCACATAGAATTAAAACAAGCAGTAGCCGGCATAAAAGGCACTACCTTCGCCGTTGAACAGACGGACGAAATATCAAGGTTCTATCTGTTTACGAGCAGCGCCGAGGTTACCTCAAAAATCACGGATGAAAAGGTAACATTGAAGCCCGGCGAATATGCCGAGGTCGCAGGTGACGGGATAATAGCGGTAAAAACCTTTGATATACCCGCAAAAGCCAAGGAACTCATCTTACCTATGGAGATACTCAAGGATGACGGATACAAAGCGGGCGGAAATATCATTCCGATAATACTGGCTGTTATCGGTGTCATTGCTGTAATTATCGTTGCCGTTGTTATCATTAGCAAAAAAAAGAAAACTGCACCGCAAATGAAGGAACAAACCGTGACACAGAGCGAGGCCGTTTACAGGGGATATGGGCCTAATTCACCTATGCCGTCCGTCAAGAAAAATTTTTGCGGAAACTGCGGCAGCGAACTGAAGCAGGATGCGAAGTTCTGCATGAAATGCGGGAAAAAGCTATAACTCTTTTCACCGGCAGTATATCGTGTTCCGCTTCACTCATATGCCGCGCTCACGCTGCCGCCGCTTTTCCTGCTTACTGTTCTGTATCTGTTTGGTGTGGGCTGGCACGAAAAGCGAGATTGCGAACAACAATGAAAGGAGCATTCCAATGACAAAGAAAAAAATCAAAAACATCCCCCTGCCTATTCTCATCTTGATTTGCGCCGCGCTGGTGTTTGCCATGTACAGTAGCCTCAGTACGCTGGTGCTGGCAATTTGGGGCGATACCGTCATGGGTACGGTAGACAGCTACGAATCTAGACTGGATGACACGAATGCGGAGCCAAATCGCTCACGAACCGTTTCCAAGGGATATTGGTTTATAGCAAATGGCAAGGAATACCGGGGTTATGTGATCTATAGCAGCGACGAGGCATGGCCGAGCTTAGATGAGGGCGAAACACGCTCCGAGCGCATACGATACCTTGACCTTTTCCCCTACGTCAACAAGCCCGCCATGCTGAGCGAATTTGATGAGATGGGTGAATTCGCGATTATTTATCATATCCTGGCCCCTATCGGTCATCTACTTTTGCTGCTACTTGTCATACGAACAGCCAGAGCTGGGAAAAAGAAAAAAAAAGAGGCGAGGAAACCAGATACGCCTCAAATAATCCAAATAAGGAGTGATATAAATATGTTTTGTCATAACTGCGGAAACAAGCTGCCAGAGGGCGCTGCTTTCTGTGGGGGCTGCGGTGCGAAAATCCAGGCCAGTGCCCCTAAGGTCTGCACTGCCTGTGGCATGGAACTGCCAGACGGTGTTGAATTTTGCATCGGCTGTGGTAAAGCTGTGAGCCGGACAGGGCCGGAAGCGGAGATACCGACCCAAGGGACACCTTCCCCACCCATACAGGGAGGCACGGGGCTGGTGGGTTTCTCCGACAGGTGTCATTCGCCGGAGATACTGGCCGCCGCGGAGAAAAACAAAAAATTCTCCATAGGCTGTATGTGGATATTGGTTTTCGTACCCCTCATGGGCTTTCCCTTTGGAGAAGCTCTTGTTATCGGCGTTGGCATTGCTCTTATCATGCTGGTCGTTAATTTACTGGCGCTGCAAAGGACCAAGAAGCCTATGTGGGAAGGCGTGGTGGTCAATAAGTACAGCAAGGAGAAAAGTGAGCATAGGGGCGGCGAGGACGACAACTGGCGAACCTATACGGAATACACCACGGTCATAAACACCGACGCAGGCAAGAAAAAGACCATCGTGGAAAAGGACAGCGGACGGCATATGTACGATTATCTATCAGTTGGTGACAGGGTGCGTTTTCATCCAAAGTTCGGTACGTATGAAAAATATGATAAGTCGAAAGACCGTATCATCTACTGCAACTTATGCTCCATGATGAATCCCATACAGAATGATCGCTGCAAGCGGTGTAATAATCTGCTGTTCAAATAAAAAAGGAGGATTTGTAATGGAACAATTTAGCACCATGCTAAAGGCGGCGGAATGCGCCG
>JAKJCD010000167.1 GCA_022706625.1 Bacillota bacterium
CCTGCCGGAGTTTGTAGCCTTGTGCAATAAATACGGGGGGAATATACCAGGAGCAAAAGGCGTCCCGGAGGATATGATCCGTACGGCTGCAAAATACGGCGTCTGTAAGGTCAACATCGATACGGATTTAAGACTTGCCATGACAGCGGAGATCCGCCGCTATCTCATAGAACACCCGGAAGAATTCGATCCCAGGAAATACCTTGGCCCTGCCAGAAATGCCATAGAGTCAATGGTCCGGCATAAGATCAAAAATGTCCTCGGCGCAAGCGGGAAACGCTGAATATAGTAAAGAACCGGAGGTCAGATGATCTCCGGTCTTTTTCACTGCTATCGCTCCATAAAAAGCTTAATGTCATCTTCCACGGCGCCGACCCCCGCAATGCCGAAGTTTTCCACGAGGACTTTGGCGATGTTGGGAGAAAGAAAGCCGGGAAGAGTGGGCCCCAGATGGATGTTCTTCACACCAAGGTAAAGCAGTGCCAGCAGCACTATGACCGCTTTCTGTTCATACCAGGCTATGTTGAAGGCAATGGGCAGCTTGTTGATATCATCAAGCCCAAAGACCTCCTGAAGCTTCATGGCGATGACTGCCAAAGAATAGGAGTCATTGCACTGTCCTGCGTCAAGCACTCTTGGAATGCCGCCGATATCGCCCAGGCCAAGCTTGTTGTAACGGTATTTCGCACAACCCGCCGTAAGTATGACCGTGTCCTCAGGCAATGCCTTGGCAAACTCAGTGTAATACTCTCTGGATTTCATTCTGCCGTCGCAGCCTGCCATTACAAAGAACTTCTTGATAGCACCGGACTTCACCGCATCTACCACTTTATCCGCAAGGGCTAATACCTGTCCATGGGCAAAACCGCCAACAATGGAACCGCTCTCGATCTCTTCGGGTGCCGGCAGCTTCTTTGCCATTTCGATGATCTCGGAAAAATCCTTTTTCCCGTTTTCGTCAGCAGCTATATGCTTTGAGCCGGGATAGCCCGCAGAGCCTGTAGTAAATATCCTGTCGCGGATCTCATCCTTCCTCGGAGGGACGATACAGTTTGTGGTAAAGAGGATCGGACCGTTGAAGGGGCCGAATTCATCCACCTGCTTCCACCAGGCATTGCCGTAATTGCCGGCAAGATTGTCATATTTTTTAAAGAACGGATAATAATGAGCCGGAAGCATTTCGCTGTGGGTGTATACATCGACGCCGGTTCCCTTTGTCTGCTCTAAAAGCTGCTCAAGATCCGTCAGATCGTGGCCCGAAATCAGGATAGCAGGGTTATTCCTCACGCCGATCTTTACCTCCGAAATCTGCGGCACGCCGTATTTTCCCGTATTGGCCTCATCAAGGAGAGCCATGGCTGTAACGCCGAACTTCCCGGTTTCTAAAACCATGGCAGTCAACTCGTCAGCAGACAGACTGTCATCCAATGCGGCTGCCAGGGCCTTGTACATAAACCCGTAAATGTCAGTATCTTCTTTACCTATGTTCAGTGCATGTTCCGTATAGGCGGCCATGCCCTTTAATCCATAAATCATCAATTCCCTCAATGAACGGATATCTTCGTTCTCTGTGGCGAGGATCCCCACGGCGGCGGCCTTTTTCAACATTTCATCCCTCGTTGTCACCTTAAAAGAAGCCGCATCATGAAGCTTTTCCACCGGTTTTTTCGCTCTTAGAGCATCCCTCAAAGAGATAATCTTCATGATTTGGCCTTCTATGGCATCGCCGTCAAAATTGGCGTTGGTGATGGTCATAAAAAAGCCGCGAAGCAATTCATGGTTTTCATTAGTCAAATCTGCGGCGTCATAATCTCCTTTTTGTACGATATCCGCCAAGCCTTTTAATGAATAAATTAATAGATCCTGAAGCTTTGCGACCTCTTCCGTCTTGCCGCAAACACCTCTTACCTCACAACCGGTCCCCTTGGCGGTTTCCTGGCACTGATAGCAAAACATGCCCATTATTATCCTCCTTAAGTGTAGTTCCTGTTAATTACTCTGCTTCAAACATATCCTTGGGAGCACCGCAAACAGGACATGCCCAATCATCTGGAATATCAAAGAATGCTGTCCCGGGTTCAACCCCATTATCCGGGTCTCCCAGTTCGGGATCATAAACATACCCGCAAGGTCCGCATACATATTTTCCCATAAAATTATTCCTTTCTGTTTTTCATTAAGTTATCTCAGCTACTCTTTAAACATCCTTTTTCCACAGTCCGTGAAGGTTGCAATACTCATAAGCGGCAATTGCTTCCTCTCCTTCACATAGTGTAAAACAGGTCTTTGGCTCTCCGTCCACCGGCAGGCATTTTCTGTGCCCTCCACGGTTTGTCTCTAAATAAATCCAAGCAATATGATGTTCCGGCAGCATGGGATGTAAAACTCCCCCCACTGTGACCGTAACCTTATTCCCATCGATATCTACAACGGGCACATGCTTCTCATAAGCTGCATCCTCCGTATTTGCAACAAGCTCCGTCATTGGATCGCCGCAGCAAACTACTTTGACTCCCGAACTTTTGACCATTTGAATAATGTTTCCGCAGTGTTTGCAAATAAAGAACCTTGGTTTTTCACACATAACAATGCTCCTTTCATGTGTTAATAATTTAACAACTCCGTATATTTTTCTTCTCTGGCGAGTCTATTCTATTTATACCATCAGAAAGCAACCCTAAACAAAGAGATTGCATGAAAAAGTCGTTTTCGATTCCTTAGACATATTTACGCATATGAGAAAGTGCGTTCTTTTCCAAACGGCTGACCTGGGCCTGGCTTATTCCGATTTCTTCCGCCACTTCCATCTGGGTACGTCCCTCGAAAAAACGCATGGTCAGGATGTTCCTTTCCTTATCGGACAGCTTTTTCATGGCCTCCGATAATGATATGTTATCCATCCATTTTTCATCAGTGTTAACGGTATCCCTCACTTGATCCATGACATAAAGCGCATCACCCTCGTCATGAAATACAGGCTCAAAAAGGGATACGGGGTCTTGGATGGAGCCCAAGGCCATGACCACTTCTTCAACGGAAGCGTTTAGTTCTTCGGATACTTCGGAAATGGTAGGCTCCCTGAGCCCTTGCCTTGTAAGCTTCTCTTTGGCTTGCAGAGCTTTGTATGCCATATCCCTCAAAGACCGGCTCACTCGAATAGCATTGTTATCCCTAAGGTAACGCCTTATCTCACCGATAATCATCGGTACCGCATAAGTGCTGAATTTTACATTATGAGATGTGTCAAAATTGTCCAGGGCCTTGATGAGGCCGATACATCCCACTTGAAACAGGTC
>JAKJCD010000168.1 GCA_022706625.1 Bacillota bacterium
CGCATCGATGGCATCCAGTTGCGCCGCGGTTTTATCCAGGGTGGTTTTGGCACGATCCCACTGTTGCTGGGCGATGGCCTGTTGTTTATAAAGGCGGTCGTAGCGTTCGAAATCCCGGCGGGCGATGGTCAGGTCGGCCAACGCCGCGATCCGCTGTTGTTTTAAAGCCTCCAGTTTATGTTCACCTTCCCGAACCCGGTCTTGGGTTTCGGCAATGACGCTCCGGGCGGAATCCTCTTGGGCCGCAGTCTGGATGTCGCTCTGGAAGATGGAGGCTTCCGTTGCCCTCATCTCCGCTTCCGTCCGTGTGAGCATGGCCTGGGCTTCATCGACGGCCAGCTGGTAGTCTTTCGGATCCAAAGACAGTAAAGTCTGTCCCGGTGTTACCTGAGTGTCGTTATCGACAAGAATGTCCTGGATCGTACCCGGAATCCGGCTGCTGATCATGGCGCTGTCGGCCATGACATAGGCATTGTCCGTCGACACGCGGTTGTATTTGAAAAAAAACCAGTAAGCTCCGCCCAAGATCAGGGCAATGAGAGAAAAACCGGCCAGGCCGCGCAGCCACTTTTTCCGGTTGTTTTGGCTGTTGTTTCCGTTAGTTGGGTCCGGCAAGGGGGGCTCCTTCGACCTTCCGGGATGATGCGATGTCCCGGCAATAAATTTTGGGAAAACGTTACAAAAAGGCAGGGGGTATTGCAAGGAAAATTAAAGGATTAAGAAGTCTGTGTCTGAAAGACTGCTTTTGAGCTCCGCGTTTTGCTTCAGAGGCAGACAAAGGTCATATATGACTAATCTCACTCACAATTTATGATTGACATTCTTCTCTGAGCGTTTTACCCTGCTTCTCGCCTGCACGGGGGGGCCAAGATTAAATTCATCAATTCATACCAGAAGACCAGGGTTTCATGAGCCCTTGGCGATAGCCACTTCTGGTGCCTACGGTTCAGAGTAATTAACCGCTATGCGCGACCATGTGACAGCGATATACCCATGGATGATGAATAGACTTGCGAAATATATAAATACTTATATAATATGCCTGCAAACATAAAGGCGTTAAAATTTGTCGGATCGAGTCTCGAAGATCTCCGGGATTTTCCTGAAGAGGTTCGCCGTGTCGCCGGATTTGAACTTCGCGCCATTCAGCATGGTCTCGAAGCAAGAGACTGGAAGGAGATGAAATCGGTCGGCTCCGGAGTAAAGGAAATTCGAATACATGTTCTTGGCGAATGGCGTGTGCTTTATGTCGCAAAAAAGGAAGAAGCTGTCTATGTCCTTCATGTTTTTCAAAAGAAAGGTCGAAAAACGAACAAGACCGATATCGCTTTAGCCCGCAGGCGGCTCAAACAAATTGGAGGTGCGATATGAGTGAGGGGATAATTAATTCATCCGGGAACGTATTTCTTGATCTTGGATATGCTCCTGAAGAAGCGGCGATACTTCAAATGCGTGCCGATCTTATGGCCGATCTTAGGAATTTCATCGAAGCAAAAAGACTCACACAGGCCAAGGCTGCCGAATTACTGGGAATAACGCAGTCCAGGGTTTCTGATCTGACGCGAGGCAAGTGGGAAAAATTCAATCTCGAAATGCTGATTACTTTGGCAACAAAAGCTGGGATGCACGTAACACTTAAAACAGCGGCTTAAAACAGGGGAAAACTGGGGGAACATCATTCGTGTTTCCATGGTGAAATGAAAAAACGGAAGTTCCCAGATTTGCGCAATGGTCAATAAGCAAAACCAAACCGTAGGCTGCGTTCATGCTTGCATAACGCACCGAGAAAATAAAATACAGTTTTCCGATTACGAACTACAAGCATTCTTTAAAAGCGGTATTCTGCATACTCGAGGTTAAATGATGGATATATTTTATCCCCTTTTAATCGGCAGTGTGGCCGGTCTTGGCACGGTGGCGCTTTTGCTCCGGGTGCGTGGCGCGCATATGCTGCTTGCGCTGGTCTATGCATCCGGCAGCGCCTTGAGCGCGTTATTCGCGCACATGGCCTGCTTCTATCCTCTGCAGGCGGCGGGCTTGACGGAAACAGCCTGGATTCATGTCCCCGTAACCTTTGGTATCATCTTTTGGACTGCGCTTTTCATTCATCTCTGCGCACAACATAAATTCGAGTCTAGGAAAATAGCAAAACGATTTGTGAATTTTGGCAAAATCAATTAGCTGTATGCCCAAATACCGTAATAAACAAAACTTAAAAAGAATTATTGCGAGGGGCAATAAACTAAATACTTTAACACGCCATCTCATTTTGCAGGGCTCTTCATATGAAGAAGCAATAGAAGGCTTAGAACGTTACGTATCCGATTGGGAGCAATCAGTAAAATATATTCAAAAAATGAGCGTTAACGATATCGGATACAGTGAAGAATATGATCATGATCTTTGGGCTAGGTCAGAACTTTATGAAGTACTAAAGTATGCGTCAGCCGAGGAGATTTGCCATTACAGAGACAGAATTTTTAAAGCCGATCTTGCATTTAAGGATTGTACGATTGAATCAAATTTACCGAATAATCATATAGAGAACCCAAACAAACTTGAACATTGGTGGCTTTTCCGTGTCAATAATTCTTAAATCAATTACCAACCACCGCATACGCACGGACGCGGCTGCCGGTCGTGCCGGCCGTCAGGGTAAGAATAGAAAATGTCCATTAAGAAAATACTCAGTACAAAAACTCAACTTTCGCAGGAGCGAGAATATTATAAGTAATTGATATTATTAATAGTATAGCGTCACGAAGTGTGATATATAGGTTTTGTTCCCCAACAAAACACAATAAACACTCGAGGTGACGCTATGCCCCAGACTGTATCAGACATCGCTTCCTGTGAAAACCAGATTCACCAGTTCTTTTACAAACAGAAAATCAGCCGGCTGCTGAAGCATAGCAATATCAGAAATCAGAAGGGTATCTCACCGGTATCGGTGTTCCGTCTTTTGTTTACCCTGGTTTTTACCGGAAGGAACCTCTTTCGCACCCTGGAAATGTCGGATGGAACATGTGGCATGGCCAAGGACACGGTTTATCGGTTTCTCAACTCGGTCCATACCAATTGGCGCAGATTCCTTTTGCTGTTGAGTTCAAGGGTGATCAGCCAGGAACTTGCGCCGTTGACCGGAGTCGATAACATGAAGGTGCTGATTGCCGATGACACCCTTTACCGCCGGAATCGGAGCAAGCATGTGGAGTTGCTTGCACGGGTTTTTGACCATACCGATCGGCGATATTACCGTGGGTTCAGGATGCTCACCCTGGGTTGGTCGGAC
>JAKJCD010000169.1 GCA_022706625.1 Bacillota bacterium
TGGGTAATAATCTATCTGCATTGGTGCAAGGTAGATCGTTATGTTCCTCTTATTTTATTTCCTCATAATCACCGAGCTTCACATCGTCAATGAGCCAACGGCCTTCAATTTTCCTGACTCCAAGAGTGATAGGCCGTTTTGCCGATATTCCGCCCTCTGTCTTTTCAGTGCTGGTTATCTCGATTATTTCACCGTCAACCTTATACTCGTTTTCTGCCGATTTCTCAATAGCCAGGATTTCTATCCTATCGGGCCAGGGACTTGAAGTCAGCCTTCCGGGGGCGTTCATAGGATCGTTTATCCATTTTGCAATAAGCTCTGAAGTCACAAAATCGCCATAACTCTCTTTCATGCTCTTTTCCAATACTTCCTTTGGAGCCAGAAGCGAGACCTCCTGAAGCTTTTTCCCAAAGCTCTCAACAATATTTGTGACTGCTTCCTTATCGGCTTCATCAGTTTGCTGCGTCTTTTCTTCATTCTGCTGAGACTGACTCCCTGCGACCATACAGCCGATCATCGAAGCGCCCAGCAATAGTATTAAAGCAAACAACAATAGTTTCTTCATGTGATACCTCCCAAATAGTCTTTTGCTTAATAGACGCAATAAGCACCTTTTTCGTTCCATCAATCAAGCACTTCTTTTAGCCTTAATATGCCCTTTCTTATATCTGTATTATTCAAATGGGCATATCCGAGAATAATCTGATTCCTATGCTTTCCTTTGATTACGGCATGTTCCTCAACAGGAAAAATCTTTAATCCCGCTCCTTCAATGCTCTTCATTAATTCAGGTGAAAACTCCATATCGGAGAATTCCGCAACAATATGCATTCCTGCCGTTTCACCCATAATCCTTACCTTGTCCGGAAAGTATTCATTAATGCATTCAATTAATCTGTCACGGCGTTTTCGGTAAATTTTTTTCATACGGGTGATATGCCTTTCCAATTCTCCGTTTTCTATAAAGCGCATCAGGGTCAGCTGATTCAGAGAATTCGTATGGTGGTCCCCGAGACGTTTAAGCTCCCTGCATTGCTCTACAAGCGGCTCCGGAAGGACTATATAACCAAGCCTTACAGACGGGAACAGTGTTTTGCTGAATGTACCGATATAAATTACCCTTTCATTGTCAAGCTCCTGAAGGGAGCTTACCGGCAATCCCTTATACCGGAATTCACTGTCATAATCATCCTCTACTATGTAACAGCCTGTCTTTCCGGCATACCGGATTAGCTCAAGCCTTCTTTGAATGGATAAAACCCCTCCCAATGGGAATTGATGTGAAGGTGTGACAAAGACCAAGGCAGGGGATCTGCCCTGAGGAAACAGTTCAGTCCGGATTCCTTCGCTGTCTGCTTCTATTGGTGTAATACGGTCAGTATGGAATGAAAATATTTTTTTTACATTTTCATTTGAAGGATCCTCTATCAATGCTTCACTTCCGGGCTGCAGCAGGAGTTTAGCCACCAGCGAAAGCCCCTGCTTCGCACCTGTCGTAACGATAATCTGCTCAGGGCGGCAATTGATACCCCTTGTTTTTTTCAGATAAGCTGCAAGGGTATTTCTCAGTTCCGGCCTTCCTTGGGGATAATCATAGCCAAAAGCTGAATCCGGCGCCTCTTTAATGACCTGGCCGGCAATCCTGCTCCATTTATTGCGCGGAAACAGGTCAAGGGCAGGAGTCCCGCTGTGGAAGCCTATGATATCCTCCGAAAGCTCCTTGGCGGAGAAGGCTGTGACACTATAATCGATTATCCTTTCCGGCGGCTTGACAAATTCGGCGCCTTGAGAAATATAAATCCCCGACCCCGGTACGCTTTTAATATATCCCTCGGCTATCAGCATCTCGTAGGCTGTTATTACTGTATTTCTGGATACATTTAAATTTCTGGCCATTTCTCTCGTTGAAGAAAGCCTTTCATCCGCCTTTAATTCTCCTTTTAAAATCATGCTCCGGACCTGCCCGTATATTTGTTTTATAAGTGAACTCCCGATTTCTTCTTGTAAGTTTAAATACATATCCCAAATATCTCCTTTACTTTAAACTGGTCCAGTAAATTTATACAAAAACCGGTTCTTTTATGGACTGCTTGCTTATGCTTAAATTATATTACAGAAATGGAGGGATATAAATGGAAAATTTGAATGAGGCTGTCAGCAAAGCAGGAGAATTATACGAAGGCAATTATCATTGCTGCGAAGCCATCCTGCTGGCTGTCACCGAGTACTTAGGCTATAAGAATGACCTGCTCCTTAAGATCAGCGCTCCCTTTGGAGGAGGTATGACCAGCAACGGGGCCGCTTGCGGCTCACTTATTGCAGCTTACCTTTGCATGGGCATTTTCAAGGGGAGAACATCGGAAAGTGAGAGCAGAAACAGCGCTTGTGAACCTGCCGACCGAATCTACGGCAAATTTTGCCGGAAGTACGGCTCACCTAACTGCAGGGATATAGTGGGTTATGATAAGAAAGACGCTGAAGCTGTCAAGCTATACGGAAAAAAGGTGAAGTGCGAGGTATGCATTCCTCTGACGAAGGAAGTAACCCGATGGATACTGGAGGAGTTGGAGCAGAAAATGAAAGCTTATAAGCATATCTATGATCTTAGCAAAAATGCGCTGAATGTCGGGATATTTACTGCATTGACCTTTATTCCCAGGCTGTTTTCATCCTTGATGGGCGGACTGGCCGATAAGCTGGGAAAAAGAAAATGCCTTATGTTTTCTGCCGTTATGATTAGCATTCTGTTGTTACTGATGTCGTACACTGCGGATATAAGGCTGATTTATGCCGTCTGGTTCATTGCTTCCATCTTTCTCACCTTTATTGTCAATGTCAGGGGTGCCTTAATGGCGGAAATTGTATCCCAAGAGAAATATACCTCCGGTAATGCAACGGTTCTTTCCCTTCTTAATGCAGCCAAACTTCTGGGTCCGCTTCTGGGGGGATTCATCGTTTCGTTATATCATACAAAACCGCTGATATACTTTACATGCATAGTATACTTGCTGGTAGCCGTATTTTCCGCCTGTATCAGGGTTACAGGCAAGGCAGCCGAATCCTGGGTAAGCTTTTTTGATAACGCTAAAAAGGGATTCAGATTCATGCTCGAAAACCGCGTTTTCGGGCTGCTGGCATCCATCGCTTTTTTCTGGCGGCTTTTTTTGGGTATGCAGCTTTCACTGTTTGTTATATATATTAAATCCTATCTTGCAGGTACCAGCGAGCAGTATGGGGTATTTATCACTGTTATGGGTATAGGAAGCATTGCCGGAAGCTTGCTGGGCCCCTA
>JAKJCD010000016.1 GCA_022706625.1 Bacillota bacterium
AAACAAGCGTTACCATCGCCGCAGATCATACGCTCTATGCTTTCTGGACGCCTGACGCATACAAGATCGATTACGATCTGGGTGACGGCGGCGTCAACGATCCGGCGAACCCCGGCAGCTACACAGAGCAAAGCGGCGTGATCACCCTGAAGCCACCCACTCGCGAGGGCTATACCTTTGTTGGCTGGTACACCGGCTTGGGTATGGCGGAAAAGGTGGAAGAGGACGAGGCGATCCCCGTCGGTACGAGGGGATATGTGCGCTTCCTGGCCGAATGGGAGCAAAATTGATGTGCCTATGAAGATGCGTCTTAGGGATTATTAATCCCTAAAAAATATCGGCATAGTTTGGTATATGTTACCGGCTATGCCGATTTTTCTTGTTTTGGGGCGGATGTCGGCATTTCTGCCCATCCACCTCTTTGCGTTCTCCGATTTCGATGTAGTTAATGAGTTCCAGCAATATTTTTGAGATGTTTGCTCTCTGTACAAAAGGATTTTTCTCTACTGTTCCATCCATAACCTCAATGTATCAAAACTATAGCCCGGTAGTCGTGTTGAATTACAAATAGAAGTAGAACTGACCCAAATAGATGTGCCATAGCCTATATTTATTCTCTTTCTTATTGTAATTGTAGCTGCGGCAATTTTATGGTTTTACCACCTTAATCAGAAGCAAAAGCAACGGATTTCAAAGAATTCGGTAGATTCCGTTGCCTTTTGCAGGCTTTACCACCTTAATCAGAAGCAAAAGCAACGGATTTCAAAGAATCCGGTAGATTCCGTTGCCTTTTGCGTTAAAAAGGCAACGGAAATCAGCCTTTCCCCCGAATCCCGTTGCTTTTTGTATGTATTAATGCCATTTTATGTAAGAAAAGCAACGGAAATTAGCAATGTTTCGTAAATCCGTTGCTTCTAATTCAGATAATAGGTAAATCCTGTTTTAGAGCCGGTATATTTTTATTCGTACTAAAGATTTAAATCCGTAACGGGTACATTTTCTATTGGAAGGTTTTTTGCTTTGCGATGGACAGGCTCTTTGACGCCGGTGCGCTTGAAGTCTTTACCGTGCCGGTCGTCATGAAAAAATCCCGTCCGGGAACGCTTATCCGCTTACTGTGCTGTGAACAGGATAAGGATACTGTTGTGAGAACTGCATTCAAGTACACCACAACTATCGGCATACGAGAAGTCTTTTGTAATCGATATGTGCTGGAGCGCAGTATAACGCCCCTGCAAACTCCATACGGTGAAGTGCGGCGCAAGGATTCCGTTGGATACGGTGTAAGCCGCTCCAAGTACGAGTATGACGATCTTTCAAGAATTGCAAAGGAAAAGGGCGTCAGCATTGCGGAAGTGATCCGGCTGATTGAAGAGCAGTGATGGCGGATTGGTTCGCACAATGCCTGCCCTGCGACGATGAGATGACGGTTAGTGTCCCTTCTATGAACGCCCATTTGAGGGTTATTTTGTATCCTGGGGTGTCCCCAGTTTTGTCAGATAATAAGCGCAGAATGGCACGAGCCTGCCGTCGTCGAAAACGTGGAGGCTGCATCTCCGTAACCGTTCAAGGTCTATATTCCCCGCATCCTGAAATGCCATCGCCGTAATAGTAAAGCTGTGGGAACGGACTCGGCTAAGAAAGCCTTCAAGGGTTTCAATGCCTTCTTCGTCGCCATCTGCCTTTAAATCGGGCACTGACCGTTGCCACCTTGTGGCTACAAATAGACGATTTTGCTCGGCAGCACCGGCCTTACGGCGGGTGTCGCCTTCTTTTTCCTGATCACTTCCGCAGCAGCAGCTGCTCCTTGCTTTGTGTAAAGGATTCAATGTCTGATCGCTCATTACGATGTAGTCGCCATGGAACCCGCACAACGGATGGTCGCAGCGGGAAGGAAGCAAGGTATCTGCAGGTATAAGAGTTCCCGCCTGTTCGTCGATCGCTTTCAAAAGCTCGTCAAGTGTGAAGCGCATATTGTCAGAAGGGGCTTCCGGTATCCTTCCGAAATAACTGACAGGCTGAAAATGCACTCCGCGGACAGACGGAGCCTGCGAAACGGCAAAGCGAATGATATTTCCGATATCCCCGGTATTGATACCGGGAACAATGGTCGGCACAAGGGTCACACCCAGATCATACCGGTCGCAGTTTTCAATGGCTTTCTTTTTTATATCGAAAAGTTCTTTCCCCCGGAGCCTCCTGTAGATCTCATCATCAGTACCGTCGAATTGCATAAAGACAAAGGACAGGCCCGCCTCCGCCAGTTCACGGACGTATTCGGCGCTTTCCGCCAGTCTTATGCCGTTTGTGTTGAGCTGGACATATTGGCATCCTGCTTCTTTTGCTGCTTTGATTATTTGGGGCAGGTCTTCTCTGACTGTGGGTTCCCCGCCTGAAAGCTGTACCAACGTCTTCCCCGGTACTGCCAAAGCCCTTAACCGGGCTTTAACTGTTTTAAAAGGTATTTCTTCTGACGTCCCTCCTTCGGCAAAACAAAAAGAACAGTCCAGGTTGCACCGTTTTGTTACTTCAAGCAAAACGCAGCAGGTGCCCTGCCTGTGATCGGGACATAAACCGCAACCGTGGGGGCAGCTTTCATTCTCGCCCTCCCCTATGGGGGAAAGCCCGCCTCTCCAGCTGTCTATATCTCGGTATCCCCGCCATATCACCGTTTTAAAATCGCCGTGCTCGGGACAGGTTTTTTCGAGAAATATTTCATTCCCGTAAGCCGCATGGAATGCAGGTATCCTTTTAAGACAGACGGGACAGACGCTGTAGGTCTTTCTTACAATCCTATTCATCGTTTCCCCCCGGATAATAGGTACACTCATTTCCGATGCATGAATCATTATCGTAATACTGGCTGCATATATATCTTTCTCCTGAATCAGAAAAACATCCGAAATTCCTTTTAGCCACCTCTATTGAAGCCATTGAGTCTCTCTTGCAGCATCTGGGGCCCCCGAACCTGCTTATTGCCTCCAATGCTAATGCTGTCATCCGGTTTGCCTCGCCTCTTTCCTCTTTTGAGAACGGTGTCACTTTATGGATTATAGAATAAGCAATCCCTACTCCTATACATGCCCCACAGGTCCCATGAGTACCGCACATACGGCCGGCGATTGTTTTCCCGCGGGATATTGCCTCTTTGACCGCGACATTATTCTTTCTATTTTGGGCATTATAATATGCGGCGATCAAAACTCCCGGAACGATACTGTGATATTCCGGCCCATGCATATTAAGCTGCGGGAGGCTGAAAACTTTCAACGCCAACGGGACCGGATCCGCCAAATCACTGTTTATACACACTTCCTCAACAAGTTTTAATATGCTCCCTCTATGGCATTCATCACAAACATAGTGCCCATTCATGCAGAAAGTATGGGTGACCTCTTCTTTTCCGCAATAATGGCATTTGGCAAGCAGAGGCTTGTCCGGAGTGGAGAACAGCTCTTCCCCGCAGACCATGCAGCCGGAAGTGTAAGTCGGCGAATTGCCTTCATCGATAATAAATGTCCTGATCTCCCCATGCTTTACGTGGTTTTTAACTTCCTGCATTAACGGAGTGCCGTTGAGGCAGCTCGAAAGGACTTTGATCACCCCGGAATGGGTCACGATGATAATATCCCTGCCCTTATACGATCCCAGTATCTTCTCCAAGCCTTTTATCACTCTGTACCGAAGGTCGTAATAATTCTCGCTGTCATTATCAAACTTAAATCCCAAAAGATTCTCGCCCCGTTTTTTGTATTCTTCCGGATAGCGGGTTTTCATTTCGCTTATAAACTTCCCGTCCCATTCCCCCAGAGACATCTCTCTAAGCTCGGGAATTCCTTTCACTTTCGCCGGTCCTCTGTCTTCTCCGGTTTTGATTTCCTTACGGCTATACAAAACCTCTGAAATAATCATGGCTGTCTCCTCGGCACGGCAGAGATCGCTTGAAAAAAACAAATCCGCTGAAATGCCGTATTCTGCCAGCTCTGTCCCCGCCTTTTCAGCTTGTTCTCTTCCTTTATCCGAAAGAGGGACATCATATTGCCCGAGGAATATTTTTTCTGCATGCTGTCTGGTCTCACCGTGGCGAATCAAAAATAACCTGTGCCCGGAAAGGGCGTCTTTCAATCCTGCAGTGTTTCCCTCTAAGATATCCTTTTGTTTTTCGCAATACCTTTGGATCTCCTTATAACTTTCCGGGGTGTCCATATCTAAAACTACGGCCTCGCAGTCTGTTTCAATGAGAAACATCTTATCATCATGGCGGCTTGTGATCTCTCTGAGCCCTCCTTCGCCTTCATAAGACAATATCTCATTGAAAAACCCTGCCGGGACCAGCAGGGGATGTCCTTTTTTCCCCATGTAACAAGGGACGATTAAATTCCCCGGATGTTTTATATGTTCATCCAGAAGCAGTTTTATCACATCTTCAGTAATCAGAGGATGATCCGCAGGGATAAGCATGATCCCGGAAGGAGATGCAGGATCCCCTTTGACGGCTGCCAAAACCCCTGCCTTGACAGATGAATACATGCCTTCATTAAAGTCCTCGTTGAAGGCTTCTTCTATATGATTTTCCGCTAAAACATGCTCTAAGAGTTCTCTCTTGTGCCCGGTCACGGCGACGATGCGCTTTATCCCGGCTTTTTTAAATGTCCTTGCTAATCTGACGATTGCAGGGACTCCTCCTACCGGCATCATGGGCTTGAAATCCCCCATGCGGGATGAATAGCCGGCAGCAAGGATCAAGGCGCATACACTGTCGCTCTTGCGGTCGCACGATTTATCTTTCTCCATGGCCTGCCCTTACTTTTATCATTTCTGCCGCAACGCTAACAGCGATCTCCTCCGGGGTCTCGGCGAAAATAGACAATCCTATGGGCGAATAGACCTTATCCAGTTCTTTCTGTGAAAAACCATCATCCCGCAAGCGCTTGAAAGTATCCGCCACCTTGCCTTTGCTTCCGATCATGCCGATGTATGCAGCCTTTCTTTTCAGCGACTGTGAAAGCACGGTATAATCAAAGCTGTGGCCTCTGGTCACTATAATGATGTAGCTGTTTTCATCAGTTTTTATGTCCTCAAAGGCATCTTCGAAGCTCTTTATTACTCTAACCTGATCTGCCTCTGCGAAACGGCTGCTGTTGGCATATTCCTCACGATCATCAATGACCACGGTAGAAAATCCTATATAACTCAGAACCGGTTCCAGGGCCAGGCCGACATGGCCTCCCCCGAAAATATAGGCAGTTGATTTTACATCAAATTCTTCAATGAAGCTTTCAGGTTTTGCCGAATCCACATATTCGATCAATACATCCGCATCGCCGCCGCAGCGCATATCCAGTCCCTGCTGTTCCTCCGGTTTCAACCTGAACTGATGCAGCTTTGACCCTTTCGTTTGAAAGGCTTCCAGTGCAAGCCTTTCAACTTCAGCTTCAAGTTTCCCGCCTCCGACAGTGCCGTACCTGGCGCCGTCCTCTCTCATCAGAAGCCATGCTCCTTTTTTTCTCGGAGTCGATCCTGTTGTTTCGACCACCTTCGCTATTACGAAGCTCTCCCCTTTTTCAATAAGATCCCTTCCGATATATACGATTTTGCTCATACTCCATTCTCCTTTTGTATATGTTGATATTTTTTAACGCCCCGAGGCAACACTTTGTCCATTCTTTTTAGGATGCTCCCGCAGGGACACTGTCCCGGTATCCATCTGCTCCTGTCTCCGGTTCGGTATCTTATCAGCGGCATGCCTGTTCTGGTCAGAGTGGTGAACACTACTTCGCCGTATTCCCCTTCCTGCGCTTCTTTGCCTGTTTCCGTATCAATGATTTCAAAATACAAATCATTTTCTCTGGGATGATAACCTGTAAGGGTCTCGCAGCTCACAGCTCCTCCCAGCCCCATTTCGGTCATGCCATAGTGTTCAAACACCCTGCATCCCCAAAATCCCGCTATCCTGTCCCGCAATGGATCCGGTATATGATCCGTACTGAGCAGAACCGTTCTTATCTGCAAAGATTCGACACAGCCCGCTGTAAATCCGGCCAGACTTTGGACCTCCTTCGGGCTGCCCACCATGGAGGTCACCTTTTCTTTTATTATAATGTCCTTTAGCTCATTTAGCACTTCTAAAGAACCTGTATCGGGAAATCCATAGGATACAACCCCGCATCCCAGCCTTGTAAGTCCTCTTGCCAAAAGGTCTCCGACGCTGCCCGGAGTTTTGCAGGGCAACAGGATAAGCAGCGTATCGCTCTCATCCACCAGGTTTTGCATCCCGTGATGAAAGTAATCCACCGTAAGCTCCTGGTCTTCTTCGGTAAAATAAACCCTTTTAGGCGCTCCTGTGGAACCGGAGGTGTTAAGTGTCACGATGCGGCTGATCCTGCTGTCCGAAACGCAAATCATTTCTCTTCCATACCGGATCAGATCATCGGGAGCAGTGAATGGAAGTTCACTTATTTCGTAAATGGATCCTAAGGTTGAGTTTTTAAAACCCTTAAGTTTTTCTCTGTAAAACCGGCTGTTTTCGATAGCATGATCAAGAGTCCGTTTGATCTGCATCAACTGGTAGTCCAAAAGCCTTTCGCGGCTCAAGACTTCTAAATCCGCCGCTCCTATTTTATTCTGTATCCATTTATCTAAGGTGCACTTTTTCATAATGATTCGGGTTTCATTGGATCATGCTTTTTGGAAAGGTATATTATGATCCTCAAACATCTCCGTAAGCTTAAGATAGGTGTTTTCGACCAATCCTCCGCAAACTGCGGCTTTTTTTAAAGGGTTGCTTTCGATCAGTTCATCGCATTCCGTGCTGCCGAAGCTGTCTTCAAACCAGTCGAAGAGTTCATCGCAAAGAAACCCTGCCTGTTCCCTGTCGATAAGGTATAAAAGGCAAACAGCCGCCGAAATGGTCCCGCATGTCCCGCCTCTGTGCATGCCATCACAGAGTCCGGCCATTGCGGCTATCAGGTCTTCGTTTTCCCGGCCCATGCCTTCAAGACCCAGCTGCATAATGATCTGGCTGCAGCAATAGCCCTGAAGCTTGAGCTCCATGATCCGCGAAATCTCCATTTTGCCTTTCCCCCAAATTCAGCTTTTTTCGGCTATCAGAAGAAAATAACCGACTTTATTATGGTTTTGGATACCGGAAAGAGGCGAATCTTCCTCTTTTTCTGCAGTTGATTTGAAAAAAGCTTCAATTGATCCGTAATGCATGATGAGGGCAGCGGTGAAATCTTTCAGCTCGTTATTTTTATCTTCCCAAATCAGGATTTTAAAACCTATTTCCTCTAGCAGGCCTTTTAGATCTTCAGGAATAAAGGCCCCTTCCAGACAGTTCCTTACCTTTTCTGTTTTGACGGGGTTTCCCCCTTCATGTGAATGCTCTCCGTGATCTTGCCCGGAACAATGGCCTGAGCAATTTCCCCTGCAAGACTTTCCCTCAGACACTCCCGGTTCTTTTAGATAAAAATCACTGATTATCAATTTCCCGCCCTTTTTCAGCACGCAATATGCTTCATGAAGAGCTTCCGTGATATTATCCATTAAGGATAGTGCACATTCGATAAATATTCCATCAAAGGTAAGGGAAGAAAAATTGAGCATCTCTCCGTCCCCAAATATCAAATTCAGCTCGGGGTTCCTCGATTTGCCCTTTTCGAGCAAATCCGTCGAAAGATCTATCCCCACAGCCTCAGCGCCATAATCGGAATGCAATAGCTCCACGGTTGCTCCGTAGCCGCACCCCACATCCAAAATTTTAGCGCCCTTCTTGAAATCACAGAGCTCCATCGCCCGTCGGGTCACAGAAAGACCGCCCGGCCTGATTGTGCCTCCGAAGATCGAGTACAGCTCCGGATCTTCAAACAGCTTGCACCCATTACCGGAAGCAGCTCGGTATTCCTTCACAATATCATTCAATTCTTCACTGTGGCAGTCGCATCCCATTGTCTCTTTTTTCCTTTCTGTATCAAATCAATTCGTTAACACTACTGCGAATCGCATATTCTCATATAATTATGGCTTGTCCAAATTATATCCCGCGGTCAATAATTTTGTCAATCTGACAAAACCGTGCCCGCATAGATGCCGATGAAATGTCTTGAAAAATTTACCGGTTTATGATATAAATTTAATTAACGTCGGCTCGTTTTTTGAGCCTTCAAAACCGGTTATAGAAAAATAGGTAAATCATTGGAAAGAGTGCAAAGGAGGATTTTATGAAGTTTAGGAAAATGACCTTGAACATCAACGGCGCCGATCGTTCGTTTATCTGCGATCCGTCAACGGATACGTTGGCAACCGTAATAAGGCGCCTTGGGCTGACAGGAACAAAAATCGGCTGCGGAACAGGTGTCTGCGGATCCTGCTCCGTTATTCTAGACGGCAAGGTAATACGTTCCTGTACAAAAAAAATCAGCACTGTTGAAGAATACAGCAAAGTGCTGACCATCGAAGGAATCGGAGCCCCGAACTATCTTCACCCTCTGCAGGTTGCGTGGATGAACTACGGCGCAGTACAGTGCGGCTTCTGCAGCCCCGGATTTATCGTATCTGCCTACGGTCTTCTCCAGAATAACCCGAATCCTACCAGAGAGGAAGTCAGAGATTGGTTCCAGAAGCACAGAAACATCTGCCGCTGCACAGGGTACAAGCAGCTGGTTGATGCCGTCATGGCCGCTGCTAAAGTGATGCGCGGCGAATGCTCCATTGAGGACATTCAGGTCGCCGTTCCGAAAGAAGGAGAAACCAACCTTTACGGCAAGCCTCTTGTCAGGCCGGCAGCTCTTGCCAAGGTCTGCGGCTTAAGCGATTACGGCGATGACATTGAACTCAAAATGCCCGGCAGCACACTTCACGTCGTTCTGGCTCAACCTAAAGTCACACACCATGCAAAACTCTTAAAGATCAACACCGAAGAAGCTGAAAAAATGCCCGGTGTTTACAAAATCATCACTGCAAAAGATATCAAAGAAGCAGGAGGCACCAACCGCCTTGCATGGTATACTTTTACACCCAGGACTCTCGCTACCGAAGCTACTCACCTTCTTCTTGCCGAAGACAAGATCGTTACATATGGCACTGTAGTAGCAATGGTCGCTGCAGATACAAAGGAACATGCACAAGCGGCGGCGGCAAAAGTCACCGTCGATATCGAACAGCTGCCCGAGTATCTGAATTATCTTGATGCCGCTATGCCCGATGCCATCAGGATCCATGAAGACCATCCCAATGTATGGTCCATGCAGCCCACCATCAAGGGAGAAGATGTGGTTCCTCTTATGAAGAGCGCTCCTCATGTAGTTGAGGGCAGCTTCTATACTACCAGAGAACCGCATATGCCTATCGAAGGCGACACCATCCAGGCATACTGGGGCGACGACGATATGCTCACAGTTCAATGCAAGGCCCAGTGTATTTATGCAAATATTTATGATATTTCTGCTGCCACCGGAGTACCAACGGAGAAAATCCGCGTCATTGAGAATCCCACCGGTGCTACATTCGGATGGGGCATCGCTGCCCACTCCTATGCTCTTGCAGCTGTCGCCTGCCTGTGCTGCGACAACAGACCAATAGCTCTTTCGATGTCCTATGCAGAGTTCATGGCCTTTTCCGGCAAGCGTGCGCCTTCCTACAGCAACGCAAGACTCGCCTGCGACAACGATGGAAAGATTATTGCCGCCGAATGGGATACGGGGTTGGATCACGGCGCTTACAACGAGCTTGGCGACGACATCATATCCCGTGTTGCGCGTTTCATGTTCTTCCCCTACAATGTGCCCAACTGCCAGGGGCTGGCCAGAGTAGCCACGACCAACCATGCTTACGGCACAGCTTACAGAGGATACGGCTCACCTCAAGCCTATATGGCTTCTGAGTCTCTGATGGACATGATGGCAGAGAAAATCGGCATGGACCCCTTCGAGATCAGATGGAGAAACATTGCCCGCCCCGGAGACCTGAACATCAACCAGTATCCCTTCGTGGACTACCCGATGGAAAAGATCATGGAGACCATGCGTCCGATCTATGAAAAAGCCGTAGCTGATGCAAAAGCTGCGGACACCCCCGAAAAACGCCGCGGCGTAGGCATCGCCTGGGGCGGATACAATGTCACCGAAGGAACGGCAGATCAGTGTACTGTCGCAATCGAGCTTCGCGAGGACGGCAAATTTGTCAAGTATGACACTTGGCAGGATCAGGGCCAGGGTGGCGATATAGGTTCGCTTCACGTGACTCTCGAAGCCCTCAAGCCTTTGGGCGTTACCCCGGAAGATATCGTACTGATCCAAAACGACAGCAAGCTTTGCCCGGATCACGGTTCCAGTGCTTCCTCCCGTTCTCACTATATGAACGGCAAGGCCTCCAAGATGGCGGCAGATTTGCTGATAAATGCCATGAAAAAATCCGACGGTACCTTTAGGACCTATGCGGAAATGACAGCGGAAGGGATCCCGACCAAATACGAGGCTCAATATGAAAACCCGTCAGATCCCGATCTTTGCGACCTGGATCCCAATACCGGCGTGGGCAACCCGACTCCGGACTATACCTATGCTCTCTTCCTTGCGGAAGTGGAGGTTGATACGGCTACCGGTAAAGCCACAATTATCGGATACACCTGTGTAGACGACGTGGGTAATATCGGCGACCTTGATTCTGTCAACGGACAGGCCTACGGCGGATTGTCCCATTCCATGGGCTTTGCTCTTACCGAGAACTATGACGATGTGAAAAAGCACAACAACATCGCCGGCGCCGGCATTCCTCAGATCAAGGATATCCCGGATAAGTTTGACATAATCCACCTGGTCACAGAGAGGAAAAAGAACCCCTTCGGTTCCTCGGGAGCATCTGAAGCTTATCAGTCTTCCGGCCATGTGGCTGTCATCAATGCTATAAACAATGCTTGCGGTGTCCGGGTCTACGAGCTTCCCGCTCTTCCGGCCAAGATTAAAGAAGGTCTTGGCACCCTGGCTAAAGGCGGCAAGATCGAGCCGCCCAAGAAATATTTCTTGGGCTCCGATTTCCAGGAAGAGATCGATCAGATTAAAGCCAACCCGATCAAGTAGTAACTGCGGAATTGATCCCGTAGCTTAGAATCGGCGGCCTGCAGTTTAATGACCTGCAGACCGCCGATTTGTCACAGGAAAGGAACCAGATATTACTGTTGCACAAAACTGCCGATCATAGGTTATAATAGAGTTGGCCCGGATAAGAGCTGAGGATAAACATGGAAAAATACTACGAACAATTTAAGAATTGTATACAAAAAGAAGTGCCTTTCTGTCAGGCTTCCTGCCCTTTTCACATAGAAATCACCGATTTTATTGAAAAAACAGGACGGAATGCCTATGATGCGGCTTACAAAACTTATAGGAACGCAGTGACTTTCCCGGCAATCGTGGCGGCGCTTTGCCCCGAACCGTGCAAAAAAAACTGCCCACGGGGGAAAGAAGCCTGCGGCGGCAATGCTATTGAACTGCTAGGGCTGGAAAGGACCGTTGTTAAGCTTACGGAAAATAAAGAGCCCGTCTATTATAACGTTCCAAAAAAGAAACATCGTGCCGCAATAATAGGCGCAGGTATCAGCGGTTTGGCCTGCGCACTTCGTCTTGCAGCAAAAAAATACGACGTTGAAATCTTTGAGGCTTCCGGCAGGTTGGGCGGACACTTGTGGGAAATAGCCGACGGGAGCCCTTCTGCAGGCGGCCTTACTCCTGAAGTCTTTTTGGCTGAATTTGAGCTTCAGCTTAAGCAGGAGGATATTCCCATCCACTTCAACACAAAGGTAACAAACCTTCTTCAGAAGGATATGGAAAGGTTTGATGCTATTTATGTGGCCACAGGCAAAGGAGGCCATGATTTCGGTCTGCTGAAAGAAGAAGCTCCTTTAACGATAAATAAAAATACCGCCTGCTTTGCCGGAGGATCCCTGACCGGCAAGGACGCAATTGAGGCTCTTGCCGAAGGCATAAATATGGCAACTGCTATAGAGGTGTATTTTAAAACCGGAAAATCCGCCTACCCGGAAGATAAACGAACCACCAAGGTGCAGGTAGATCCTTCAAAATTGACTTTTATAAAAGGGCCTGCTCTTGACGAAGCCGGTTGCATAAAAGCTGAAGACGTAAAGGAAGAGTCGGAACGGTGCCTTAGATGTCAATGCGATTCCTGCAGGATATATTGCGATTTGGTGTCATTTACCGGAAAATGGCCCCTCAGGATAAAGGACGAAGTGCAGGCAACGCTTCACGATGGCCAGGCAGATGTAAAGGCTCAGCCGGCGAAAAGGCTTATTAACATTTGCACCCATTGCGGACTCTGCGATGATGTTTGTCCTGCGGAAATTGATATGGATAATATGTTCCTTGAGGCAAGAGCGAACTTACACAGATTGAATAAAATGCCCTGGGCTTTTCACGATTTCTGGCTGCGGGACATGGCTTTTGCCGACGGAGAGCAGTCCGCCCTAATCAGGACACCGACAGGCGTCGGTAAATCAGAATATGCATTTTTTCCCGGCTGTCAGATGGGAGCATCGGAACCCCGCTATGTTTCGGATACCTATAGATGGCTTTTATGTAAAGAACCCTCCATGGGCATTTTGCTCAAATGCTGCGGGACTCCGGTCAAATGGGCAGGCGATACGAAAAAGCATGCCGATACAATTGACAGCCTCCGCTCCGACTGGGAAGGCCTGGGCAAACCAAAGCTTGTGATAGCCTGCCCCAGTTGTATGAATAATATTTCGGAATTTCTTCCGGATGTGGAGTTTATCTCGCTTTATGAATTCATTGAAGAAAGAGGAGGAATGATACCGGCAATGAGAGGCGGCGCCGAGCCCTGGTCTGTCTTCGACCCCTGTGCAAGCGCCGGTAATGACTCTCTCCGAAAAACAGTGCGCGATCTTGCTGTAAAGGCCGGATTTAAGCTCGAAGCTCTCCCGGTGCAGGAGAATCTTTCCGCATGCTGCAGCTATGGAGGGCAGGTTTCTATAGCAAACCCGGCTTATGCGGATTATGTCATCGATAAGAGGATAAAAGAAAGCAACAACCCATATATCACCTACTGCGTAAACTGCCGCGACTCTTTTTTGAGCGGAGGCAAAAAAAGCATCCATATTTTAGACATACTTTTCGGAGATGACGGAACAGGCGGTCATGCAATCCTTCCGACGTCGACGGAGCGCAGGAGGAACAGGACGGAACTGAAGAAAGCGATGCTTAAAGAGTTTTGGGATGAAGATATGATCGAAAAAGAGTCTAAGACGTATATTAAATTAAAAATCGGCCCTGATATGAAAGCCAAGCTTGACCGCGAGCACATACTTGAAGAGGAAATCACCGAAGTGGTCCAATGCTGTGAAACCACCGGCAGGAAGATCGAACTTGCGGACAAGGCAACTTTCAGCGGTTACCACCGTATAGGACATATGACTTATTGGGTGGAGTACAGATGCGAAGGTGACGGATTTGAACTGGTCAACGCCTATTCCCACAGGATGAAAATCGATTTGGAGGCTGTCTGGAATGGAAAAAGAGTCGACACTGATATGTGATAAATGCAAGGTCAACCTTTCGTTGGCGGATGTCCACTTCAGTTATCTGGATCACAATTTCCGCCACAAGGTACTGCGCTGCCCGGAATGCGGGCAGGTCTATCTGTCCGAAGAGTTGGTGGCAAGGATAAAAGAAGTCGAAACTACATTCGAGGACAAATAAAAAAGCACTAAAAAGCGGCAACTTCGCTGCCGCTTTTGATGTTTGATTATCTCTTTGAAAACTGAGACGCTCTACGGGCTTTTTTAAGTCCGTATTTCTTTCTCTCTTTCATTCTCGGATCTCTGGTCAAAAACCCTGCGTCCTTCAAGGTATGGCGATTTTCGCCATCCGCTATGCACAAGGCCCTTGATATCCCGTGACGGAGAGCTCCGGCCTGTCCCGTTGTGCCGCCGCCTCTTACTGTTGCGATCACATCGAATCTGCCTTCGGTTGATGTCACCTCAAAAGGTCTGCTTACTTCCCTCTTTAGGATTTCCATGCCGAAATAATCGTCTAAAGGCTTTTTATTGATCGTTACTTCGCCTTTCCCGGGGATTAATCTTACACGGGCTACAGACGACTTTCTCCTGCCTGTTCCATAATACTGCATCTTTGCCATCTACGATTCCTCCCCTCTTTAAAATTCCCATACTTCGGGCTTTTGAGCTTCATGTTTATGCGTTGATCCGGCATAGACCTTCAGCTTCTTATATACCTGCCGTCCCAGCTTTCCGTCCGGCAGCATGCCTTTTATAGCATGACGTATGATCTCTTCCGGCTTCTTTGCCTGCAGCTTCTCAAAGGTGATTTCCCTGAGTCCGCCGGGATAGCCGGTATGATGCTTATAGATCTTATCTTTTCTTTTGTTGCCCGTAACGGCGACCTTCTCGGCATTTATAACGATCACATAGTCGCCTGTATCCACATGGGGTGTAAATATGGGCTTTTTCTTGCCCCTCAGAATGGAAGCGGCTTCTGTCGCCAGTCTGCCGAGGGTTTTCCCTTCCGCATCGATGACGTACCATTTCCTTTCCATCTCATGGGGTTTTGCTACGAATGATTTCATTGTATACTACCTCCTGCCCGGGCGTTTCACCCCACCCTGGCCTGCTTTTTAAATGTACTTGTAAATCCGGGGCTAATGGATTTTTGCACATAATGCACTAAAAATTATACTGGCTTACTTTGATACTGTCAAGCAGTTTTGCTGCTTTTGTTTACGGCTTTTCCGCGGCCTTTTACTCGTTGCGCAGGCTCTCAAGAGCAGAAAGTCGCATTGCCCTCCTTGCCGGCGAATAGCCGGAAATGACACCTATCAAAGTTGCAAAGGCTAAACCGCCCGCTGCCATCCACCAGGGTATGATCGAAATACTCGATCCGCTCATGCCGCCGAGGATATTGCTGATAAATCCGTAAAGCACCGTATTCATCATAAAAGATATAATAAAGCTTACGATCACACCTAACAATCCGCCGAAAAATCCTATAAGCCCGGCTTCCAGCAAGAACATCCTGCGGATATCCGGCAAGTTTGCCCCTATAACTTTCATAACGCCGATTTCTTTGGTCCTTTCATAAATGGACATTATCATGGTGTTGGTGATGCCAAGGGCGGCTACGAACAGTGATATTGCACCGATGCCGCCTAAAACCGCCTGGATCATCCTTGACTGCTCCTTCATTGCCTCCAGCCAGTCGCTAAGGCTACTGGTCTGAAAGCCCATCTCCCTGATAGCGTCGCTTACATCCTGAACATCGTTGATGCTCTTGACATAAACCATAACATTGTTATATACAAGCTGGTTTACCGGCGGTTCCTTTCTCGCCTTTCTTAAGTCCTCCTGAATCTTTTTCATGCTTTCCAGATCTGTATATACATAATAGGCCGTTTCATTGTTGGGATTTGCCAGAAGCCCCACTCCTTTGGCCTTATATTGCTTGTAGTCGATATTATCCTGATTGTATCGCCGTTTCTGTCCGAATTCGTAATCTCCCGTAATGATGATTTTATCCGTCAGAACGTCAACCTTAGCTTCTCCCCCCCAACTGCTGTACATGGTTTTTTTCGGATTATAAAACCATGTAGGCACCTGGTTCCCGAACACAAGGTTGAGACTGTCCCCGGGCTGCAGCAGCCTGCCGTCCTGTATTTCATAGCCAAACTTCTGCATCACATCGGGGCGCATGCCGATAACGCTGGCCTGGGCTATGTACTTTCCTATAGAAATGGTCATGTACTCTTCTATTCTGGGAGTAGCCGCCTCCACTCCTTTTATTTTTTCGATGGACGCTATTGCTTTATCATCAAGCTGGGCAGGCTTCCCGTCTCCTGTCCCGCTGTCATATCCATACATAGGGCCGTACATGCCGCCGCCGTATACGTTCACCAGATGCAGATCGCCGTAACTGGCGATCTGTTCCTCAAAATTAGCGGACATGCCGAAACCGATCGACAGCATGACAATAATGGCGCAGGTACCCACAATGACTCCGGTAACGGCAAGCAGGGTCCTGGTCTTGCGTCTTAAAAGATTGCGCAGCCCCAACAACAGCAGGTCCCGGCTATTCATTTATTTCCATCTCCCTTTGCATCTTCTTTTTGCGATGCCTGCGTATCAATAAAAATGCAGCCGCGGCCAGTATCCCCGCACCTATCCCGATAGGCACCCAGGGGATCTTCTTGCTGCCGTCCTGCCCATCTTCCGGAGGAAATTGTTCTTCATCCCAGACGGGCATCTCTATGATCTGGAACTCAAATTCTTTTTCAAAGGCCTGTTGATCGCCGGAAGCATCCTCATAGGAAAACACTATCTTTCCCGTCATGAGGCCCGTCTCCCTCGGGATAAACGTAAAATCATAAGAATCGCTGGTCCCGGGCGCCATATTTCCCGCATAATAGCTGTTTGATTCCATCGTATCGAAATTACCTTCCGCATTTATTCGAAGGTTATTGAGCTTGGTCTTCCCCATATTGTAAAACTCTACCGATACTCCGCTTGGCATTCCTGCATAAAGCTCCGGCGGCGCGATAATATCATCCACAAGAAGCCTGGTATCCTGCATCACAGGAATGGATATAATATCCGTTGCATTGAAGGTATTGGCTTCCGTATCCTCGTAGGACATGGTGACATTAATCGATGTAGTCTTCTGCTCAGCATCCGGCTTCACACTTAAATAAATGCTGTGGCCGGCGGAGCTGTTTTTATCAATATTATCTATGTAGAAAGAGTTGCTGGATCTTACCGGGATGAAGGTCCCGTCTCCGGATTCCAGGGTGACCTTTACGTTCCTGAGGGTATGGGCCGGGCTTGTGTTCCTGAGCTCCAGATCCAGCCGGAATTCATCTCCTGCATGAACGAAGGTCCCTCCGTAGCTGTAGCTGCTGACCATGAGCTGCGGAGTCTTTATTGAGCCGGCTGTCCCTTTCTTCACGTAGATTCCGGTGTATTGCTGGATGCTTTTTCCGTCTCCCGAAAGCTGTTCAACGACAAGCTTGATAGTGTAGCTGGTCTCTGCCGCCCCTTCGGTGGTGAAATAGGTTATGGAATAGCTGCGGTTTTCCCCCGGGGCGATGCTCTTTTCGATAAATGCATTTTGGGTGCGGTTGACAAGGCCAGACTGTGCCTCGGCATATACCTTAACCTGGCCTGTGCTGTTGTCCCCGTTGTTAACAACTTTAAAATTCAAGATGAAATCCTCGCCGGCTAAAACCTGCTTCGGTGCATTGATGTCCGTTATGGACAGTCCTGAAACTGAGTCGGCTCCGCTGCCTCGAACAGGTATGTAAATAGTCTGTTCTATGCTTTGTGCAGCGTTTTGGTTGTCTTTAAACTCTATCTTCACTGTAAAGGGATAGTTCTTAGTGCTTACTTTATCGTCGGCTGCAAGTGGAAATACTACGGTCTTTGCGTCTCCGATGCTCAAATAGCCCACAGAGAGGCTGCTGCTGCCGTTGTTGACGGTTATCCCGTCCGGCATGCCCAGGGTTATCAGGGCATTTTTCATCGCTGTGTTTCCGCTGTTAATGAAACTTAACGACAGATTCGTGACGGAACCGACCATTATAGCCTCCGCAGGGCTTAGCTTATGTACAAGATCCAGGGCAGGCGAATAAACTATGTTCTCTGAGCTGTCCGCTCCCGGAGGTGTAACCTTTTTAATTACATTGAGCTCCAAATCACGAGATCTCATTATGCTTCCGTCCCTGTCGTCGGTAAGTATCACAGGTATCTTATATGTATCCGGCTGTGCGGTTTTCGCTACGCTTATCAAAAATAAAATATCTGCGGAGGTTCCGGGCTCCACCGTCACTTTTGCCGATGCAGGGCTGGGCTCCGTCAGGACTCCGGAGGTTTTGGATAATCCGGTTTTAGCAAGAAAGGTGATCGCTTCCTTGCCTTTGTTCTCAACCTTCATAGTAACATTTACGCCTGTGTCTCCGGCAACTGCAAAATATCCCCCGGTCTGTGATATCTTAACATCGATATTCTCCGCAGCAAAGGCCTGATCTGCAATTCCCTGCGCTGTGAAAAGTCCGGCCAAAAGCAGGAGTGCCAGCAAAATGCTAAGCCGCTTATGTAAGAAGTTTTTATTTGTGTTTCTTTCTCCATCGCTTTTTGCCTTAGCTGTGATGTCTCTTATTTTTGTGTCTTTCATTGCAGATCCTTCCCCTTTTCAATATTTATTTCGCTATGCATCTCTCTGTCCTCAGCTTCTGCCTGCGCTTCCGATACCTTCTTGTTTTCTATGCTTAGAATGTTTCCGTCCATGATCGTCACTATTCGGTCCCCGTAAGCGGCAATGTTAGGATCATGAGTTACTATCAGCAGGGTCTGGTTGTTTTCCTTCACCATTTTAACTATTAGGCCCATCACTTCCTTTGACGTGGCGGAGTCCAGATTTCCCGTCGGTTCATCGGCAAAGATGATCTTAGGGCGGCCGGCCAAAGCTCTTGCGATCCCGACCCTCTGCTGCTGACCGCCGCTCATCCTTGTAGGCACTCTTTTTTCAAAGCCCACAAGACCTACGGCCTCCAGCATCTCCTTGGCCATCCTGTCCCTTTTTTTTCGTTCCATTCCCTGAAATACCAAGGGAAGGCTGACATTTTCAAGGGCCGTCAGCATCGGCAGAAGATGAAAGGATTGAAATATAAAGCCTATGTTCTTTTGCCGAAAGAGAGTAACCTTTTCCTCATTCAATTTATGTATAGGGATATCGCCAATATATATTTCTCCTCGGGAGGGCTTTTCAAGCCCGGCTACCATATTGAGAAAAGTGGATTTCCCGGAACCGGAGGCTCCTACCAAGCATATTATCTCACCTTTTGCCACAGAGAGGCTGATATTATCCAGGGCAACTATCTTTTCTTCCCCCATCCGATATATTTTGCGAACATTTTTGACTTCTATCAGCGGCTTCATAGATGCACCTACCTGAATAATATTATCTGACATAAAACCCTTCCAAAGACTCACATGGAAATAATACCACAAAGTAGACGGCGATGTCTTGTTAAATGTTCCTTAACAATTCTTTAATAAACAATAACGGTTATCGGATTTTCACTCTTTTGTGAGTCTTTATTAAAGCCATGCCATGACAATTGCCCGGAAAGAGACTTTGTTATATAATATCTATAGGGCGGTGAAGCTAAAGAATCTCTGCAAACAGCCGATAATCTATAAAGTCGCTTTGTTCATAGAATCAGAAGTTTTATGGAGGATTAAAATGACTGGTATTGAAACCATGGAAAAAGAACAGGTTTTCGGCATCTATGATAAGCTCAAAATAGTGGACCACATTTCTAACAGAACAAACCTTCTGGCGATAAACGCTACTATAGAAGCGATACACGCTTCAGAATTACTGGAGAGCTTTGAACAGATCGTAGCAAGCAATCTTCTTATACAGGCCAGGATACTGGCGGAGATATTGCTTTACGACCCTGATTTCCTGAACCGGGACGGAGCAAAATTCGCCGAAGACTGCGGCATAGAGGAAGTTTTTATCACAGATGCGGACGGCATCATCGAGTTTACGAATCTATCCGGGAAGAAAGGTACAAGACTCAATTCTCCGGAATTTAATAGAATACTGGAAAACAGTGGGTTGGAAATAGTGTTGCCCTCTAAAGAGAGCGCCCTTGATAACAGGCAATACAAGGCCGTGGGCATCGGCAGAAAGGATCGGGACGGGATCATACAAATGGCATCCCATTATGTAAGGGCTTCGGGGCAGATGGCAATCAACGGTTTCGGAGTCGTAACTAAAGAGGCTAAACGCCTTGCGGATTCAGTAAGCGGGATCTCGGCCAAAATGATGAAAGAGACCGAAGAATTCGCTTCTTCAGACGGTAATAAACAGCAGCTCTCCGAATACTATGACAAAATCCATTCCTCCGTAAGCGATCTTTCTATCATCGCAAGGCAGATCAACCTGTTAGGCATCAGCGCATCCATAGAAGCAGCCCACTCCACCAACAGCAAACTGAACTTCGATAACCTGCTCAACACCCATATGGTAGTCGAAGCCAACCTTGCAGCTGCCCTGGTAGAAAAAATGCCCAACATTACCTGTGATGATATAGTTGACCTTGCGAAACACACCGGGATCGGCGAGTTTTGGATAACCGATGAAAACGGAGTGGTGGAACTCACTAATGTTAAAGGCGGGAAAGGGTTTAAATTTCTCGACGAAGGACAAACCGCCCCTTATATGAGGATCCTTGGTAATCCCGATTTGGTTGTAACTGCTCCGCCCGCAAAAAGAGCTTTGGACGGGCGGGTCTTTAAATATGCGGCCGTAAGCCGCAGAGAAAAGACCGGCATCTTTCAAATCGGAATTCCGTCAAAGCTTTACGGCGACAGCACATCAAAAGGCTTTTCCGAAGTCGCCAAGCAGATCAAGGGCCTTGCGGAACAGTTGAAAAACACCAACAACGATATCGACGAAATGCTGGGCCGGCTGGATGCCGCCTTAGCCTAATGTGTACTACTCTATAATGACCATATGGAAGGTCTTCTTGCCTTTTTTCAAAAGGAGTTGCCCGTTTGTAAACATGTCTCCGGTGATCATCAATTTGGCATCGGTCACCTTTTCGCCGTCTATGGACAAGCCCCCCTGTTCGATGGTTCGAAACCCTTCGCCTTTACTTGGAACCAGCTTTAATTCGGCAATGAGAGACACTATGCCCATTCCCTCGCCGGAAAACCTTTCTTTAGGCATCACCGTCTTCGGCACGTCTTCCAGATTTCCCTGCCCTGAAAACAAGGCTCTGGCCGCTTCCTTGGCTTTTTTAGCTTCTTCCTCTCCATGGACGAGTTTAGTGACTTCAAAAGCCAGGACCTCCTTTGCCCGGTTTATCTGCTCGTCTTTAAGGGAGGCAAGTTTTTCTATCTCTTCTATCGGTAAAAAAGTCAGCATCAGGAGGCAGGTCTTTACGTCGGCATCCTCAATATTTCTCCAATACTGATAGAATTCATAAGGGGTCGTCTTATTTGCGTCCACCCAAAGAGCCCCCTTTTGGGTTTTTCCCATTTTTTTGCCTTCGCTGGTTGTGAGCAGTGCAGTAGTTATGCCGTAAACCTGATCCCGGCTCTCTCTTCTTACCAGATCGACACCGGCTATGATATTGGACCATTGATCGTCTCCGCCAAACTGTATTTTACAGTTATAACGACGGTTAAGCTCCAAAAAATCATAGGCCTGCATCAGCATGTAATTAAACTCAAGGAAGGTAAGGCCTGTTTCAAGGCGCTGCTTGTAGCATTCTGCCGTCAGCATCCTGTTGACGGAGAAATGTTTTCCGATATCGCGTAAGAAATCTATATAGTTCAAATTTAGCAGCCAGTTTGCGTTATTCTCGCATATAGCCCTGCCCTCTTCAAAGTCAATGAACCTCCCGAAAACCTCTTTAAACTTTTCGCCGTTTTCCCTTATAGTGTCAGTTGTCATTATCTTCCGCATGTCCGTTCTGCCGGAAGGGTCACCTACC
Source organism: Bacillota bacterium (assembly GCA_022706625.1). Classification (GTDB taxonomy): domain Bacteria; phylum Bacillota; class Clostridia; order Peptostreptococcales; family Anaerovoracaceae; genus UBA1426. Next base: position 21,544 of record JAKJCD010000016.1, read on the forward strand.
ATAGTGGTGCCGGCTCCGATAAGTACGATTGGGGTGTGACCGTATTTCTGCATATACATCATGGTTATTATCTGCATAAAATGTCCCACGTGAAGGGAATCGGCAGTTGGGTCAAATCCAATATAAAAAGTTATCTTCTCCTTTCCGAGAAGCTCTCTTATCTCTTCTTCATGAGTGGTTTGCTTGATAAAGCCCCTCTCCTTCAGCACATCGTATACATTGGTATGCCTGCTTACATCGTTGCTGATTTCGTACATTTTATTACTCCTTAATGCCAAGTAGTTGCCGCTTTTCAAGAGCGGCATTTACAAGCCGCTATTTTGTTCCAAAAAGCCTGTCTCCTGCGTCTCCCAACCCAGGTACGATATAGGCATCTTCGTTAAGATGGCTGTCCTTTGCTGCTATGAAAATATCTACATCCGGATGTGCGTCATTAAGCACTTTAATGCCTTCGGGAGCTGCTATCAAGCACATGAAGATGATATCCTTTCCTCCCCGTTCTTTGATAAAATCGATGGACGCAGCCGCCGATCCCCCTGTCGCCAGCATGGGATCCACTACAAAGACCTGTCTGTGGTTGATGTCGGAAGGAAGTTTACAATAATATTCTACCGGGCAATGGGTTTCGGGATCGCGGTAAAGGCCGATATGCCCGACCTTTGCGTTGGGTACTAAAGCCTGCATGCCTTCGACCATTCCGAGGCCTGCCCGAAGTATCGGCACGATTGCGATATCTTCTCCCTGAAGCATGCGCATTCTGGCTTTGCATATCGGAGTCTCAATCTCTACTTCTTTTAACGGCAGATTCCTCGTAGCTTCAAAGGTCATCAGCATTGAGATCTCTTTTACCAGTTCTCTGAAATCCTTCGTGCTGGTGTTTTTATCCCGCAAAATCGCCAGCTTGTGTTGGATCAGAGGATGGTCGAATACATATACGTTTCCCATTTCCTTCTCCTTTTCTTACCCTGATAATATTTATTATTTCTTACAGCTTTATATCAGCAATCCAACAAATCGATCCTACGCTTGTGGCGACCCCCTTCAAAGTCCGTTGAAAGCCAGACATCCACTATGGCGGCGGCTTCTTCCTCTGACAGCACGCGCCCTCCTAAAGCGAGCATGTTGGCATCGTTATGCTTCCTGCTCATCTCTGCCATGAATGGATCGGTCGCAAGAGCGCACCTTATTCCCTTAATTCTATTGGCGGCGA
>JAKJCD010000170.1 GCA_022706625.1 Bacillota bacterium
AAAGTCTGGGAGATCTCCGCACCGTATAGTTCACGAATATGATCCTCGATATCTCTTTGGCTCATTCCCTTGGCATACATCGCCATAATCTTTTGCTCGATTTCATCGGTTCGGGTTTGCCATTTTTCGAGCAACTTAGGCACAAATTTACCATTCCTATCCCGAGGGACGGCTATCTCAGACTCGCCATAGTCGCTGATTATATTTTTATAATTGTAGCCATTCCTTGAATTCCCACTGTTATTGCCGATAACGCTATGCTTCTCATAACCAAGATGCTCTTCCATCTCAGCATCTAGCATATTCTCTATCGTTCCGGCGAACAGTCTCTTCAACTTAGCTTGGATGTCGCCGGTGCTTTGACAATCTTGCATCAACATGTTTACCAATTCCATTTCTTTATCCGTGAGAATGTTTTTTGTTTTTTTCATCACATTAACCCTCCGTTTCTTATTGGGGATTATTAACATTTACACGGATTTTTATTCAGCCTCAGTCCTTTATAGAGTTCACTCTCAAAATTGATGCCACATATTAATCCATAAAGATAAAACGGATTATGAATGGAACATTGTTATGAGTTATTGGCATCATGATCATTTTGACTCGCTCGACTTAATTCTTTAAAGCAATGGATCCCTGCTATAGTATTTTTCCCGCTGCTATGATAAAATACCCAGTATTAAAGGTTGGAACGGCGGAGACGATCCGCAGGAAAAAAGGAGGAGCCTGATGGCAAATGAGAATAGATTTGCAGTTCTTATCGATGCCGATAATATATCCGATAAATATATAAAATTCATACTGGACGAGATATCCAACGAAGGAGTGGCTACTTATAAAAGGATATACGGAGATTGGACCAAGCCCGCATTAGGCAACTGGAAGAACTTGCTGCTTGAGTATTCCATCACGCCGATACAGCAATACGGGTATACCACCGGTAAGAATGCAACGGATTCCGCAATGATAATTGACGCGATGGATATCCTGTATTCGGGCAATGTTGACGGATTTTGCCTTGTCACAAGCGACAGCGACTTTACGAGGCTGGCATCGAGGCTCCGAGAATCGGGTATGGATGTGGTCGGAATGGGTGAGAGAAAAACCCCCAAGGCATTTATAGTCGCATGCAACAAGTTCAAATACCTCGATATCCTTGCCAAAGAAGAGACCCCGGTAAAAGAGAAAGAAAAGGAAGAAAGCATAAAAGGAAGATTGATAAAAGCTAAATCCGATCAGGTAAAAAAAGAGAAGATAGTGATTTCGTTACCGGAGGGATTCGAGGAAACGGAAGAAGATGTGCTTAAACCGCAAATGACGCCATTTGAGACTATTAAGGATGCTGTGCTGACCATCATAAGGGAAAACTCAGATGAAGATGATTGGGTTTTTATAGGCGATATCGGGAACATGCTATTAAAGCGATATCCGGATTTTGATGTCAGAAATTTCGGCTTCAAAAAACTCACACCTTTCATACGGTCCATAGACTGCATACAGATCAAGTCTGTAAAACACGGAAACAGCATGCTCATGTATGTTAAGGAAAAGGAAAACGGCGAGGCCAAACCTCCCAAGAAAAAATAACAGTATAGTTTTTTTGATCTCCTGCGGGAGATTTTTTTATTATTCTACTATATTTTGTAGAGCAATGGGAAGACTCCACAAAGTATTGACTATCCTCCCATGTTTGCTAAGGATATGTAAAAAAACCGCGAAAAAAGTGCGAACCTGTCCACATTTTGCCCACGGAGTGGTTGCAAAGTGGTTTAAAGTGGAGTATAGTGGAGGCATAATATTTAAATGGAGTCGGAATATGTTCATCGGGGAATATCAGCACTCTATAGACGCAAAAGGCAGGATCATAGTCCCGTCAAAGTTCAGGGATGAGTTGGGATATAGATTCATCCTTACTAAAGGTTTGGATAACTGCCTTTTTATTTATTCCCAGGAAGAATGGAAGAAATTTGAGGACAAGCTTATGCATTTGCCTGTAGCAAGCAAGGACGCAAGAGCCTTTGTCCGCTATTTTTTTTCAAGCGCCGTGGAATGTGAAATCGATAAGCAGGGGAGACTTACGATCCCTCAGCATTTGCGGGAGCATGCGAAGATAGACAAGGAATTGGTTACCATAGGCGTAATGAGCCGAGTGGAGGTTTGGAGCAAACAGGAATGGAAAAGCTATGGCAGTGACAGCCTGAGCTATGATGAGATTGCCGAGAAGATGGCGGAGCTCGGGATATGATCAGGGGAGAGGCCCCAGCAGAATACAGGCATACTTCCGTGCTGTATGACGCGATCATTGAAAGCCTCATGATAAAACCGAACGGCGTCTATGTTGACGGGACATTGGGCGGAGGCGGCCACTCGGCCGGCATATGTCAAAGGCTGGATAAAGACGGCGCCCTGATAGGCATAGACAGAGATAAGGATGCTTTGAGGGCGGCGGAGCAAAACCTCGGTAAATACGATTGTAAAAAATACTTTGTACAGCAAAACTATGAAAACATCAACATCGTGCTCAATGAACTGGGCATAGAAAAAATAGACGGCGCAGTGTTGGATCTGGGAGTATCCTCTTTCCAGCTGGACAATCCCGAACGAGGCTTTTCTTACATGCGGGACGGGAATCTGGATATGAGAATGAATGCCGATGACAGCCTTACTGCCTGGCAAATCATCAATGAGTGGGGATCAGATGAACTGACAGGCATCATAAAAGAATATGGAGAAGAACGATGGGCTTCCCGTATTGCTCAGTTCATCGTCAAATACCGGTCGGAAAAACCTGTTTCTACTACCTTTCAGCTGGTAGAAATAATTAAGGCAGCCATACCGGCTTCCGCCAGAAGGGAAGGCCACCATCCGGCAAAGAGAACTTTTCAAGCAATAAGGATCGCTGTTAATGATGAATTGGGGCAATTGGAACGAGCGGTAGACCGCTTTATCGATGCTCTTGACAGCGGAGGCAGGCTCTGTATCATAACCTTTCACTCTCTTGAAGATCGCATCGTCAAAGAGGCTTACCGCAGAAGGCTGGAACCCTGTGCATGCCCGAAGGAATTCCCGGTCTGCGTATGCGGAAAGAAAGCAGATGTCGTAAAAGTGTCAGGAAAGCCGATTTTACCGGAAGAGCAGGAAATAGAAAACAATCCGAGGGCAAGAAGCGCAAAGCTGAGGGTGGCGCAAGGACTGTGACGCGGGTCTGCGGCAAAAGCGGACAGGCTGGGCAAAAACGTCAGGAATATAAAAAGGACGGGAAAGCAGATGGCAGCTACAGTAAAAAGG
>JAKJCD010000171.1:0-332 GCA_022706625.1 Bacillota bacterium
TATTTGCATTTCCAGAGAAAATAATAATATTTTTTAATCAGCATTACATGTAATATGTTGCATGTAATATCTGACGATGGTATCATTGTCATAACCACCGCTACAATGTATTAAAGGAGGAGAATAATGTCTGATAAGTATATTGCAGAGCCTTTTCGCATCAAGATGGTAGAGCCTATAAAGATGCTCACCAAAGAAGAGAGGATACAGAAGATAAAGAACGCCCGGTACAATGTATTCAATCTGGCAGGAGAAGATTGCTATATCGACCTGCTCACAGACAGCGGCACAAATGCCATGAGCGACCGTATGTGGGCGGGTATCATGAGAGG
>JAKJCD010000171.1:354-3245 GCA_022706625.1 Bacillota bacterium
TATGCCGGCTCTCGCAGCTACTATAAGCTGACGGATGCAGGCAAGGATATTTTCGGGTATGGTTATATCCAGCCGGTACATCAGGGGCGCGCAGCCGAAAAGGTATTGTTCGGTATCATGCTCAGTGAAGGTAAATATGCCATTTCCAATATGTTCTTCGATACAACGAGAGCACATGTGGAGCTTGCCGGAGCGAGAGCTGTGGACTGTGTTGTCAAAGAGGCCAAAGATCCTTCTGTAAGGGCAGATTTCAAAGGCAATATGGATGTGGAAAAGCTGGAGCATACGATCAAACAACTAGGACCGGAAAATGTGGGTCTTGTGGTAATGACTATCACAAATAACTCGGCTGGCGGCCAGCCCGTATCGGTGCAAAATATGAGAGATACCGCCGCAATATGTAAAAAATATGGCATCCTGTTAAATATCGACGCCGCCAGATATGCGGAAAACGCATACTTCGTCAAGCAAAGAGAGGCAGAGTTCAAAAATGCCGCTATATCAGACATCACCCGCGAAATGTTTTCTTATGCGGATTCTTTTACCATGTCAGCAAAGAAGGACGGACTGGTAAATATGGGCGGGCTTATCGGAGTGAAGGATCCGGAGTCTGAATTGATTCTTCCTATAAAGGCAAGATGTATTTCTTTTGAAGGTTTCACGTCATACGGCGGGCTGGCCGGCAGAGATTTAGAGGCATTGGCTATTGGTCTGTATGAAGGCCTTGACGAAGACTACCTGAAATACCGGATAGGTCAAAGTGAGTATGTGGCATCCAAGCTGGACGATGCGGAGATAGCATATCAGGCTCCGGTAGGAGGCCATGGGCTCTTTGTGGATGCCGCGGCGCTTTTGCCGCATATTCCGTACTATGAATTTCCCGCTCAGGCTCTTGCTATCGAGTTATACATCGAAGCAGGGATCAGAACCTGTGATATCGGTTCCTATATGATGGGCAATGATCCCGATACGAAAAAGCAACTGAGATCGGAGTTTGAGTTTACCAGATTTGCCATACCGAGAAGAGTGTATACTCAGGCTCATCTCGATATCATCGTGGAAGCCCTGACAGCTATTAAGGAAAGAGCGAATTCGGTGAGAGGTTACAGGATCATATGGGAGCCGCCTATCCTCAGGCATTTTCAGGCTCATCTTGAACCTGTTGGGAAATAGTATATAATAGACTTGCCAAACAGAGGTCGCCCTCCCGGGGTGACCTCTGTTATAAAAAACTGAGGAGGCAAGAGATGATATCAAAGAAGATGGAGTTCTTTGTTGCAAGCGGGTCTGCAATCAGAGCGATGTTTGAAGAAGGGAAGCAGATGGCGGCGGTATACGGAGCGGAGAATGTCTGCGATTTCAGCTTGGGCAACCCGAATTTACCGACACCGGCGGCGGTAAAAGATGCTATAATACAAATCCTTGACCAGGTAGAACCGGTAGAGCTTCACGGTTATATGAACAACTCCGGATTCGCTGATGTAAGAGAGGATATAGCGCGATCCATAAATAAAAAGTTCGATACCGCTTTTTCCGGAGAAAACATAGTCATGACTGTCGGTGCCGCAGGGGGATTGAATGTGATTCTTAAGACTCTGCTTAATCCCCATGACCAAATCATGGTTTTTGCCCCTTATTTCGGTGAATACAGGAGTTATGCCATAAACTACGATGCCGATTTTGCGGTAGTTCCGGCAAGCATCCCTTTCTTTCAGCCCAATCTTGAGCAATTCGAGAAAATGTTGAACCCGAAAACAAAGGTCGTGATCCTAAACTCTCCCAACAACCCTACAGGCGTAATATACACAAAAGAGACCATTGCCGAGTTGGCTGAAATACTGTATAGAAAGCAAAAAGAGTTCAATACGGAGATCTACATAGTCTCCGATGAACCCTACAGAGAGCTTGTTTATAAAGACATGGAGGTTCCTTATATAACAAAATACTATGATAACACTGTGGTTGTCTATTCCTACAGTAAATCCCTCTCTCTTGCAGGTGAAAGGATCGGATACCTGGTGATACCAAATACTATTTCAGATTTTGATATGGTCATAGCATCGGCAAACATAGCCACAAGGATACTGGGGTATGTAAATGCGCCTTCACTTATGCAGAAAACCGTGGCAAAATGCTTGGATTCTCAAATCGATATAGGATACTATGATCGAAACAGGCAGGCTCTTTATAATGGTCTGACAAACATGGGCTACGAATGCACATATCCGGACGGAGCTTTTTATCTCTGGATGAAGACACCCATTGAAGATGATAAGCTGTTTGTGGGGATGGCAAAGAAATACCAGATCCTGTTGGTGCCGGGGACATTTTTCGGCTGCCCGGGCTATGTGAGGATAGCCTACTGCATTTCGCCGGAAACTATTATAACTGCCCTTCCAAAATTCGAAGCTTTAATGAAAGAAATAAAAGAATGAAAACCTGTACAGAATCCAGTTTGATTTTAATGCCCGGTAATAAACCGGGCATTTTTATGGATACCTTGAAACAGATCCCATAATATTTAAATATAGCTGTTCAAATATCGATTGATGAGTCTCTCCCAATCTGCGGAATTGTTAACTGATGCTATTAAGCTATCAATTTGATCGAGGACAACCTCACTAAGACTGCCAAAATCAGATAAGCCGTTGATTATACCCGCTCTTTTAGCCAGCTGGTAACGCTTTATTTTTTGCTCCGGCATAGATAAAAAACCATAGATAATACTGAGCATCCGTTCTCGGTCTTTGTCCAACCTGCCTTCCACTTCAGGGATAAGGTTTATGATATGGTCACTTAGAAGGGTGCCTCTGCAATCCTTTATATTTTCCAATAACAATGCGATCTCCTTAACCTTTTTAATATCCGTAGAGGGAACGAAAGTACCGCTT
>JAKJCD010000172.1:0-319 GCA_022706625.1 Bacillota bacterium
CAAGTCCCGCCTTCCGGAGGACTCTCAGCGTCCGCTTCAAGCCGGTAAGCCCTTTGTCATAGAGGTGATTGTTACTGGTGAGCCCCACATCGAAACCCGTTTTGGCAAGAGCATCGGAAAGAGCGTCCGGCGCATTGAAAGAGGGATAACCCGTCGGAGTTCCTCCGGCAAAAGTAGTTTCCACATTGCATAGTGCCAAGTCTGCCGCTTCAATATACTTTTTTACATATTGGAAATTATTATCGTAGTTGTAACCGCCGCTTGTGCTGTCATATTGACTTGCTATCTGCGATTTATGCACCATAATATCGCCTACGCA
>JAKJCD010000172.1:339-3237 GCA_022706625.1 Bacillota bacterium
CCCGCCGCCGGTCCCGCCGCCCTCACCATTGCCTGCTTCCAATGCCGGCAAAAGGAAAAAGGCGCCCAGTGCCACAGCAGCCGCAAGGGCCGGCACAAGGAATTTGCTCCGTCCTTTAGACTGCTTTGCGGCTTTTTTTCGTTCTTGCCTTGTCTGTACTGTCGGTATCATGACGTCAGGCCTAAACGGCTTCTACTCCTGCAATTTCGGGATATTGCTCTTTTATTATCCTCTCTATGCCACCTTTAATGGTCATTTGCGAATGAGGGCATCCATGGCAGGCACCCTTTAGCTTTACCTGCACTATTTTATCTTCGGTATATGCGATAAATTCTACGTCGCCTCCGTCTCTCTGCAGATAGGGTCTGATGTTTTCAATTGCTGTTCTGAGTTTTTCTTCCATTTTTATTATATATTTTTCCTTTCTAAACCGCCTTTAGCGATTTCAGTTTATTGTTTTATATTGCCATGTATGCATGTATGGCCGTTTGATTACGCTGGCGCCTGTTTGATTGCATTCGGGTGCATTCGGGTTCTGCTAATTCCATTCAGGTTCTGCTGTATACTTATGTTTGAATACTCCATTTTCTACAGTTGTCAGCATCACTGATTTTATTGGATCTCCATTTTCGTCAAAGGTTATGTTGCCTGTGGCGCCGGGGAATTCCCTGATACCGGCAAGCACATCTCTGAGAGTAATGCTTTTAGCACCTTCAGGGTCCCGCTTGGCCTCGTTTAAAGCTTCGGCCTGCTTCTCCACCGCATGAAGGGCAAGCAGATAAGCATCAAACCCCAATGCCGTCGCACTATCCGGTATGTTCTCCCCATAGTCTTCCCGATACGCGGCAAGAAACTCTCCTGTCCTTTGAGTTACCGAATACTCTGCATCGAAATAGTCGGTAAAAACCACACCTTCAACAGCTTCGCCGCCTGCGTCGATGAAGCCCTTTCCACGCCATAGATCAGTGCCGATGAACAGGACATCCAGTTCGTATTGCCTGGCTTGTTTTATGATTTTTGCCCCCTCATCAGCTCCACATGGCAAATACACCACCTCTGCTCCGGAGTCTTTGATGCGGGCAAATTGTTTTTCGTAATCATCTTTGCCCTTTTTATACTCTATAACGACCGGTGCCGCATTTTCCGTTCCTGCCAGAGATACAAGCTTGTCTGAAAACTGCTGCGAAAGGGCCGTCCCGTAATCGTCTTCTTCCTTTTTCAAGATCACTGTTTTGGGCAGCTCCAGTTCGTTGAAAACGTATTTTGCCGCCATTATGGCCTGAAAAGAGTCAATGATGCTTATTCTGAAATAGTAGGGGTTTCCTTTTGTCACCAGCGGATTGGTGCAGGTTACAGCAATTGCCGGTATCCTTGCTTTATGAAAGATCTCTCCTCCGGTCATGCTGAGGACATTTCCGTAGCTTCCTATTATTATATCCACTTTTTTATCTGCAAGTTTTCTGGCTGCGGCTTCCGCAAATGCGATTTCTGATTTATTGTCTGCATAAACCAGCTCCACGTTTTTGCCCAATACTGTGGGGTAAAGCTTATGTGCAAGCTCAATTCCCGCGATTTCGAGCCTCCCGGCATCTTCATCCTTACCGGAAAGTGGTTCGAAAACTCCGATTCGCACAACATCTGCAGGATTATCCTTAACCAAAAATGTTTCGGAAAAATTATCGTAGGAGGCACAGCCGGCAAGCATCATAATATTTAAACCCAACACTGCCAAAAGGACGATGCTCTTATGTTTGTTTTGTTTTCTTCCCATATGGCTGATAATTCTCCATGCTTGCTTCGGCCTTCGGTGGTTCCGGCCGAAAGCCCTAAAATGCTCTTGATGGCAATAATAGCCGCTGTTACATTATAACAGCAATCCCGTAAAAGTAAAGCTTTACGGTAAAGAATCAGTCTGTTCTCACCACGCATTCCCTCAATTTAACTAGTCAAAAATCTGCTCTGTTATTGGATCGTCCAGCCGCCGTCACTGACAATCGTGGCTCCGTTTACAAATTTTGATTCATCGGAAGCCAGGAACAGTATTAAATTGGCGATATCTTCCGGTTCCCCTGCAGCAGGGAATACTTCGGCGCTCTTCAAGACCTTGTTGAGTACCGTCATGTTGGGATTTTGTACTGTTTGCCCTATTTCGGTTTTTATGCTTCCAGGGGCTATTGCATTGCATCTTATTCCCTGATCTGCAAAGATTGCTCCGATATGTTTTGTCATTCCTATAATTCCATGTTTGCTGGTTACGTAGGCCAGCCCGCCTTTTGCCCCGAACAATCCGCCTACAGAGGATATATTGATAATATTGCCTGATTTTTGCTTCAGCATATGACTCATTGCTTCTCTTATCAATTTCATCGGTCCTGTGAGGTTTACTGCCATCACCTGATCCCAAACCTCATCCTCCATATTGTCCGCAGATAAAAATCTATCTAAAATACCCGCATTGTTGACTAAAACATCGATACCGCCATATTTTTCCACTGTAGCCCTTACTGAATTTTTTATATCCTCATCCTTGGACATGTCTCCGGCAAAGGGAAATATCTCCCCCGGAAGATTTGCAGCCCTTTCCGCCAGTGCCTTCAGTCTTTCAAACCTTCTGGCGACGGCGACGACCTTTGCTCCCTCTTCTGCAAGCCTCATAGCCGCAGCTTCACCTATACCGGAACTTGCTCCTGTTAATAATACAACCTTACCCTTTAATCTCATCTTCGTTGCCTCCTTTTGTTTACAATTTGTTTTAGGTCTGTGCTTTCAATTCAAGAATGCATTATGTGCTTTGATTGATACATTTTTAACCATCCGTATTGATTATACCCTATACACTTAGTATTACTCAGATCGTATGAGTTTTTGCCCTTGTTATTTAAGGTGGCAATGGGTGGT
>JAKJCD010000173.1 GCA_022706625.1 Bacillota bacterium
GGGAAACGCGGCGGAACTTTTAAATATGTATGAGATCGATGGGGCCTTGGTTGGCGGCGCAAGCCTGGTCCCGAAGGATTTTCTCGAAATAGTTAATTTTTAGTTGATTTGAGTCGGAAAGGAAGAATCAAGATGAGCTACATTGAAGATATAGTGGCAAGGGAGGTTCTGGATTCGAGAGGCAATCCTACCGTAGAAGCGGAAGTATTTTTAGATGACGGTTCCAGAGGAAGAGCGATCGTACCTTCGGGGGCTTCTACCGGAGCCTACGAGGCAGTTGAGCTCAGGGACGGCGATAAGGACAGGTATTTGGGCAAAGGAGTGGAAAAGGCGGTAGACTATGTAAATGAAATTATCGCTCCGGAACTAATCGGATGGGATGTTTACGATCAGGCAGGTCTGGATAAACTCATGATTGATTTGGATGGGACTGAAAACAAAAGCAAGCTTGGCGCAAATGCTATTCTTGCGGTTTCTCTGGCTGCAGCCCATGCCGGAGCTCAAAGTGCCGGATTGCCGCTTTATCAGTATATAGGCGGCATCAATGCCAAAGTCCTGCCGGTCCCGATGATGAATATATTAAACGGAGGGAAGCATGCCGACAACAATGTAGACATACAGGAATTCATGATCATGCCTTTCGGTGCTAAGAACTTTCACGATGCTCTAAGGATGGGTGCCGAAGTATTCCATAGTCTTAAGGCAGTATTAAAAGCTAAGAATCTTAATACGGCCGTAGGGGACGAAGGGGGGTTTGCCCCTGATCTTTCATCCAATGAAGAGGCGATGGGCATTATCGTCAATGCGATAGAAAAAGCCGGCTATACCCCCGGCATCGATGTAAAACTCGCTTTGGATGTTGCTGCGACGGAAATGTACGATAAGAATACGGGGCTTTATCATCTTGCCGGGGAGGGCGTAAAGAAGACATCTGAACAAATGGTGCAGTACTATGAAATGCTCGTGTCAAAATATCCGCTGATTTCCATTGAAGACGGCCTTGCGGAGGATGATTGGGAAGGCTGGAAATTCATGACCGAAAAGCTTGGTAAAAAGCTTCAGCTGATAGGAGACGACTTGTTTGTGACTAATACGGAAAGGCTGCAAAGAGGTATCAGTAAGGGAGCGGCAAATTCCATCCTTATAAAAGTCAACCAGATAGGGACCTTGACAGAGACGCTGGATGCCATCGAAATGGCAGAAAGAGCAGGTTTTACCGCCGTGGTTTCCCATAGATCCGGGGAAAGTGAAGATGTCACCATCGCGGACATCGTCGTTGCCGTCAATGCCGGTCAGATCAAGACAGGAGCTCCTTCCAGAACAGACCGGGTGGCGAAGTATAATCAGCTTCTCAGAATCGAAGAAGAGCTGGGAGCCGTGGCGAAATACCCCGGCGACAAGGCCTTGTATAATTTGAAATAGAGGAAGGCGGAAACAAGGATTTTTTATAAAGTTTCTTGATTTCCGTCAAATATTATGTTAGCCTGTATTGGTTGCAAAAATAGGGGGGTGTAAAATTGAGAATCGCATTAATGATCATACTTGCAATTGCCAGCCTGGTGCTCATAGCGAGCATCTTGCTTCAATCGGGAAAAAGTGCCGGACTTGCCGGATCCATTGGCGGAGGTGCAGAGCAGCTTTTCGGGAAGAAAAAAGGCAGGGGCTATGAAGCGATATTGAGCAAAATCAGTGTTGTCGGTGCTATCTGCTTCATTTTATGTTCTTTGATTTTAGTAGCGATAGAATGACAGAAATCGTCAATAACGAATTAGTGTGCCGGAGGTGCAGAAGCACCTCTTGTATTGTGTAAAAAGGAGGGTTTTTTCCGGATGGACATACTTGCGGTGCTTACACCGATCTGTGCAATAGCTGCGCTTATCGTAGCCTATGCTCTTTCTTCATGGATAAGCAAATTAGATGAAGGAACCGAAAGGATGAAAGAGATCTCAGGCTACATTCGAATCGGGGCAATGGCCTTTCTGAAAAGAGAGTATAAGTATATGGCTGTTGTTATCATAGTAGTATTTATAGTACTTGGAGTATTTATCAACTGGCTGACAGCCGGCCTTTACATCTTCGGGGCAGTGTTTTCAGTTCTTGCCGGATACTTTGGGATGACAGTTGCAACAAAAGGCAATGTTCGCACTGCTAATGCCGCTACAACGGGCAGCATGCCCAAGGCTCTTAAAATCGCATTTCGAAGCGGCGCCGTCATGGGGCTATGTGTTGTGGGACTTGGGGCTCTGGGGCTGGGGGTAATATTTGTGGCAATGGGTGCAGATTCGGCTGACTTCATCACCGGTTTTGGCCTCGGCGCTTCTTCTATGGCCTTGTTCGGGCGTGTCGGCGGTGGTATATACACTAAAGCAGCCGACGTTGGGGCTGACCTTGTGGGCAAAGTCGAAGCTGGGATACCGGAAGACGATCCGAGAAATCCAGCCGTTATTGCCGACAATGTGGGAGACAACGTGGGAGATGTTGCAGGCATGGGCTCCGACCTTTTTGAATCCTATGTAGGCTCCATCATTTCGGCTATTACTCTGGCAGTAATAATACCTGAGGTCGTTCCGAAAATCGGAGGGACTTTTGTGCTGGACCCCTTTGTCGGATCCGTATTTCCTCTGCTGCTTTCGGCCATAGGCATACTCGCCTCTATTCTGGGGGTCCTCATGGTAAGAGGAAAAGAGGGCGGAAACCCCGCTGCGGCCTTGAATGCCGGGACTTATATCAGCAGCGCTATTGTCATAGTCGCCTCCTTCATTATGAGCAAGGTCATGTTCGGCAGTATTAATTGTGCTGTGGCTATCGTATCTGGATTAGTGGTGGGAATAGCTATCGGTAAGATCACCGAAATATACACCTCAGGTGATTTCATGCATGTCAAGAAGATCGCCGAGCAAAGCCAGACAGGTTCCGCCACCACGATCATAAGCGGTTATGCGGTAGGGATGCTCTCCACCGTATGGCCTATTATCTGCATCGCTGTCGGAATCCTTGTAGCAAATGCTTTTGCCGGGCTTTACGGGATAGCTCTTGCCGCCGTAGGGATGCTTTCTACCACCGGAATGGTTGTGGCAGTGGATGCTTACGGACCGGTGTCGGATAATGCCGGGGGTATCGCTGAAATGTCCGAACTGCCCCGTGAGGTCAGGAAGATAACGGACAAGCTTGATGCTGTTGGAAATACTACTGCGGCTATAGGAAAGGGGTTTGCCATCGGATCGGCGGCTCTTACC
>JAKJCD010000174.1 GCA_022706625.1 Bacillota bacterium
GGAAACGAGGCGGGAGGCGCCGATGGGATTTTCCTTGACAGGGCTGACTGCCGAGTGAAGATCCCCATGGCAGACCCGGTGGAATCTCTTAATGCGGCGGTAGCGGCAGGGATCATCATGTATGAATCGGTAAGGCAAAATATCCATCATCAAGCGGAGGAAGAAAAACGACAATGCAGACAAAGTTGACAAATATACTGAAAGAAGCGAAGGAACTGCTTGCAAATGCAACGGGTATAGCAGAGGCGGAGCAGGTAAGGATCAGGATGCTGGGCAAGAAAGGAAAGCTTACCGAGATACTTCGTTCTATGGGGACGCTTGACCCGGAAGAAAGAAAAATAATCGGACAGGCCGCCAACAACGTCAGGGCTGAAATTGAAGCCAGGCTGACAGATCGGTTTGCCGATTTGAAGCAGGCGGAAAAAGGTTTAAAATTCGAAGCAGAGCGCATCGATGTAACGGAACCGGGCAAACAGAGGCCTCTGGGTGCCAAACATCCGATCTCTGTCACCATCGATGAAATATCGGGAGTGTTTATGGGAATGGGTTATTCTATTGCAGAAGGTCCGGAGATAGAAACAGTCTATTTCAACTTCGATGCTTTAAATGCTGCTGCCGACCATCCTTCACGGGACATGACGGATACCTTTTATATAGACGAGAATACCCTGCTCAGGACACAGACCTCTCCGGTGCAGGCAAGGACGCTTTTAAAGCAGAACCCTCCTATTAAAATAATCTCTCCGGGAAGATGCTATCGCTGCGATACACCTGATGCCACACATTCCCCTATGTTTCACCAGGTGGAAGGGCTTTTGGTTGATGAAGGCGTTTCCATGTCCGATCTTAAGGGCACCTTAGATTCTTTCGCTAAACAACTTTTCGGCGCCGGTGTCAAAACAAACTTCCGGCCGCATTTCTTCCCATTTACGGAACCAAGTGCGGAAATGGATGTGTCATGTTTCAAATGCGGCGGGGAAGGTTGCAGAGTATGCAAGGGCAGCGGCTGGATCGAGATCCTGGGCTGCGGCATGGTCCATCCCAATGTATTGGATGTGGGCGGGATTGATACGGAGAAATATACAGGCTTTGCTTTCGGAATGGGTGTGGAAAGGATAGCTATGCTGAAATACGGCGTGGATGACATACGCCTGTTCTATGAAAACGACATGCGCTTTATCGGTCAGTTCAAATAGAGAGACAGGAGGAACGAGGTGTTAGTATATAAAGAATGGTTGGATGAGTACTGCCCTGTGGATAAGAGCATCGAAGAATTTTGTGAGCGCATGATCATGTCAGGATCCAACGTTGAAACGGTTGAGCATTTCGGCAGAGGGATTGAAGGAGTTGTCACAGGCAGAATAGAGTCGGTGGAGAAACATCCGGATGCGGATAAACTGCTTATTTGTATTGTAGATGTGGGGAAGGGCGAGCCGATCCAAATCGTCACCGGAGCCGGAAATGTGTTCCCTGGGGCCTGCGTCCCGGTGATCCTTCACGGAGGGAAGCTTCCGGACGGAACGGTTATAAAAAGAGGTGTGGCGTCGGAAGGAATGTTATGCTCCGTAAAGGAGCTGGGCTATGATGATAAAGTGATACCTGTTGCCCACAGGGACGGTATTTGGATACTTGATGGGGAGTACTCCCCGGGTATGGATATAGTGGAGGCATTGGAACTTAAAGGGGATGTGATAGATTTTGAGATCACCCCAAATCGTCCCGACTGCCTGTCCATGATCGGAATGGCCAGGGAGGCGACCGCCACCTTCGGAGGGAGCGTTCGTTACCCGGATAGCAAATGCACCGATGAAAAGGGCGAATCCGATAGCTTCATTTCCGTGGAAATAAAACGTGCGGACCTTTGCAGCCGGTACGTTGCAAGGATAGTCACCGATGTTAGGATCGGACAGTCGCCCTGGTGGCTGCAGAGAAAGCTCATGTATGCGGGCATGCGACCCATTAATAATATCGTCGATATCACTAATTATGTAATGCTGGAGTACGGTCAGCCAATCCATGCCTTTGACATTCGCAATATCAGAGGCAGCCGCATTTGTGTGGATACGGCAAAGGAAGGGGAGCAGTTCACTACCCTGGACGGAGTCGAAAGAAGCCTTTCAGGGGATATGCTGATGATAAAGGACGGAGAACGCAGCGTAGCTATTGCCGGAATAATGGGAGGCTTGAATTCAGAGATCGTCGAAGACACGACCACGGTAATAATCGAATCGGCCAACTTTTTAGGCGGCAGCATCCGCAGTACCTCTAAAAAACTTGGGCTTCGCACTGAGGCATCATCAAGATTTGAAAAGGGAATAGATTCGGAACTTGCGGGAAGAGCCGCAGACCGTGTATGCCGCCTTATTGAGCTCATTGGGGCTGGTACCGCAGCGGCGGGGGCAGTGGACGTATATCCTGTCACCAAAGAAACAGTGCCTGTTGATGTGAGAATCGGGAGGGTGAATCGGGTTTTAGGAATAGAGCTTCCTTTGGATGAACTTGATGCTATTTTCAGAAGCCTTGAGATGAAAACCGAGAAGAATGACGGAATTATTCGGGTATGGCCGCCTTCCGCCCGTTTAGACCTGAAAAAAGAAATCGATTTCATAGAAGAGGCGGCAAGGATATACGGATATGATAAGCTTCCCTCTACACTGCCCAAGGGCAACTGCCAATCACGGAAAACAGAGCGTCAGATCCTGAGAGACTTAGTAAAGGAGTCTCTTGTGGGTATGGGTTACAGCTAGATACAAACCTACGCATTTGTAAGCCCTAAAGGAATCGACTGTGTCAGGGCAGCGGAGGACGACAAGAGACGGAATCATATTAGGCTTTTAAACCCCTTGGGTGAAGAAAACAGCGTGATGAGAACCGGGCTTACGCCAAACATGCTTGAGGCGTTAGCTCGGAACTACAGCAGAAATATACCCGGAGTCAGGGCTTTTGAACTCGGCAATATATTCCTGAATACCATTCAAAGTGACGGGCTGCCTATTGAAGAAGACAGACTTTGCATTGCCTGCTATGGAGAAGGGGAGGATTTCTTCACTCTCAAAGGGGCGGTGGAGGAACTGATGGCAAAGATGGGGATACGTAAAGCTGAGTATAAGGCAGATCCGACGATAGGCACTTACCACCCGGGAAGATGTGCTGTTATAATGAATGAAAACGTAGAGTTGGGAGTTA
>JAKJCD010000175.1:0-422 GCA_022706625.1 Bacillota bacterium
ATACTCTTTGCATGGATATTCTTCGGTATATCCCAGAAAGGCTGCCAGGACGTAATGCAGGCTGATGCTGCAAAGAAGATCCCCTTCAGCCACAAAACTCATGTGGAAAAATACGGGATTAAAGACTGTGAGACATGTCACGGATATGAGGAAAACGGAAGATTCAAAGGTTTACCCACAGTGGGTGACTGTACAGTGTGTCACGCACGCGATGGTGTTACAACAGCTCAGGATCATCTGACTCCAAGGAAAAAAACGATGTTTGATTCATACAAGGACTCAGACAAACCATGGACAGCATGGGCAAAGCAGCCTGACCTTGTATACTTCAGCCATAAGGTTGTTATGACCGCTCAATTTGATGACGGCAGACTAAAATCGCGTTGTGGTTCATGTCATGGTGACAAGGCTAATTCAACCGA
>JAKJCD010000175.1:432-2917 GCA_022706625.1 Bacillota bacterium
GACACCAGCATGATCAAAGGGAAGATGCTTATGGGACAGTGTATGGACTGCCATACTGCTCTGCATATAAGCAACAAGTGCGCGGTATGCCACGACTAATGAAATGAGAGGAGTAAGTTAATCTTATGAAAAAAATAGACAGAAAGGATTTTTTAAAGATCGGCGGCGGCGCTGTAGCGGGCGGTTTAGCCGGTTATACTTTGTCCGGTGCTCCTTTTCTTGGTTTTCAGTGGCTCGTTGAATGGACACAGGATCAATATGTTCCAGCACCAGGTATTGAAAAATATGTCAAGGCGGTTAGTGATTCATGTACAAGCGGTTGTGAAGTCTCTGTTAGAATGATCGGTGACAGAGCAGTGAAAATCCAGTCAACCGAAGGGGTCTGCCCTTCCTGCCTTAACGCCCTTCAACTTCTTAATCATCCTGAAAGGGTAACAGTTCCAATGAAAAGATCAGGGAACAAAGGCTCAGGAAAATTCCAGCCGGTGTCATGGGAAGAAGCCCTGAAAGATATCTCATCAAAAATGAACGCCGCTATAAATGATGGCAAAGCTAATACTATCGCAGCTGTAAATAAAAATGACTCTCTTAATGGGCAGCTTATGGAAAAATTTATAAGAACTGCCGGCAGCAGCAACATTTATTATGAATCATCTCTTAAAACAATTACTTCAAAAGCACTTGGCGGATATGTGAAATATGATTTTGCCAATGCAGATTATATCCTCAGTTTCGGCTCTAAACTCATCGAGGGATGGGGAGACGCTGTTGCGATGAGGAAAGAATTCCTCAACTGGAAGAAAAAGAATGTAAAGATCGTTCAGGCGGATTCTGTTTGCACAAGATCAGGTTCAATAGCCACAGAGTTTGTAGGTATTAAGCCGGGTACAGAAGCTGTTCTTGCTTTCGGTATGGCAAACTACCTCATCACCGGGAAAAGGATGACCTCATCCGGTGAAGAATTCGCAAAATGGTCACAGATAATAATAAACAAATATCCGCTGAGTAAAGTTGCACAACTCACCGGTATCTCAGAAGACAGGATCAAAAAAATTGCCGATGAATTCGCGGCATCTAAAAATCCGGTAGCAGTTGCAGGTAAGGGCGGATACGGCGTAACCGCTTCTTCCGCTGAAATTATAGCAGTTTACTGTTTAAATACTCTTGTTAAATCAAGGGCTGCTGCGCTGGTAAAAAACAGCTCTGTATCGTATGACGCTGAATTTGCAGGTCTTGATAAATTCATTAAAGATGGCAGTTTCTCCATACTGCTTCTCAATGATTCAAATCCTGTATACAAAAGCGTTCTTGGCGATGACATGAAGAAAAAGATGGAGAAAGCATTTGTTGTAGCAATTGCACCGCTAATCAATGATTCAGCAGCTTTTGCTGATTACATCCTCCCGCCGCTTTCATATCTCGAAGCCGAAACTCCAGGGAATAAACCTGCAGTTAAATCAGTTAAAGAAACGAAAGATGCCAAGGAAATTATTATAACACTTGCCGGGATGATTGATAAAACAAAGAATGCACTTCCCAAAAATGCTGCTGATGCTTATAAAATAATTGGAAGAGAAACTGCATCATCCGCAAGATTCTCATTTAATGTGGATAAAATCAAAGCTGATATTGAAGCTTACGAGAAAAAACTCGGACCGAACGCTGAATATCCCGTATCTCTTGTGCCTTATGAAGTTCCGCTTGTGGGAGACGGTGACGGACTGGCATTCCCGTATGTTCTTAAGAGCATTGATGCAAGCGTTATGAACGTCGGCAAGTTTTATGTTCTCATGAACAAAGAAACAGGCAAAAAATACGGTTTCTCTGAAGGGAGTTCTATAAAAATATCTTCCGCAAGAGGGAAACTCGGAAAAGCTTATGTGCATTTATCAGATGTTGTAGCGCCGGAAACTGTAGCCATACCTCTCGGTTTCGGCCATGAATCATATACAAAATATGGTAATGAGAAAGGGCTTAACCCCAAAAAGATCATGACCGCTGATGTTGACCCGCTGACAGGTGCAGCAGACTGGTGGTCAACACGTGTTAAAATCAGCTAAGAGGTGAAATATGATAGTCAAAGACGTAGCAATGAAAAGAAGATGGGGTATGGCGATAGATCTTGATAAATGCGTTGGTTGCGGATCCTGTTCTGCGGCCTGCAACCAGGAAAACAATATGCCAATGTTCGAAGATGACTCTGACTTCCCCAAAAGAGTAGCTTTTCTTGAACTTATGAAAGTAACAAATGACAGAGACGCGAAATTTCCTGATGTTAAAACTGCGTTTCTCCCGAAGATGTGTCAGCATTGCGAAGGAAATAATCCGAAGAATCCCGACCCCCCATGCGTATCTGTATGCCCGGCAGTTGCAACAGACGTTGGTGATGACGGAGTTGTAAGCCAGGTATGGTCTCGCTGCATAGGCTGCCGTTACTGTATGTCAGCATGTCCTTACGAGGCGCGCGTATTCAACTGGTGGAAAC
>JAKJCD010000175.1:2938-3179 GCA_022706625.1 Bacillota bacterium
TAAAATGCACTTTCTGCAGTCACATCTGGAAGAGAGAAAGAGACAAAGCTGTTGCAAATGGCATACTGGATATCAATGCTGTGACTTATCAGACAGCATGTACTAAAGCATGCCCCACAGGAGCAATAGTTTTCGGAGATCTGAACGATCCTGAGTCTGAAGTTTCAAAACTCGCAAAAAGCGACAGGGCAGTCCGACTTGTCAATACAATTGATGATGAACCGGAAGATAAGAAGAAAGC
>JAKJCD010000176.1 GCA_022706625.1 Bacillota bacterium
AAAGACATCTCGGGAAACAAGCTGCCCAATCTTTTTGAGTACAAATATAAACGCCTGTTCCAATACGAACCTCTTCCTTCAGAGCAGGCACGCGGGTCGGTGGGGATTCCGCGGGTGCTTAATATGTATGAAAATTATCCTTTCTGGTTTACATTCTTTACAGAGCTGGGATTCCGAGTCATCCTTTCTCCGGCTTCTTCAAAGATGCTTTATGAATCCGGCATGGAAACTATTGCCTCGGATACTGTGTGCTACCCGGCCAAGCTGGTGCACGGTCATGTCAAATGGCTGGCACAGCAAGGCGTCAATATGATCTTCTATCCATGCATCAATCACGAAACCATTGAAGATCCCACTGCGCCCAATCACTACAACTGCCCGATTGTAGCCACTTATCCGGAAGCGATCGCCGGCAATATGAAAGACTTTTTACAGGAACACAATATTCAATTTCTGCACCCTTTCTTGCCGTATGATAAGGATGCGCGTTTGGCGAGACGGCTCTATGAGCTGTTCAAAGAGTCAGGGATCTCAAAAAAAGAGATCAAAGCTGCCGTGTCAAAAGGACGTAGAGAAGACACGGCATTTAAAGCGGAGATACGCAACCAGGGCGAGATAACCCTGGATTTGATAAAAAAACTGGGCATCAATGGGGTGATCCTGGCAGGAAGACCCTATCACCTTGATCCCGAGGTCAATCACGGAATCGACAAGATGATCAATTCCTATGGTATGGCGGTACTTACCGAAGACTCCGTAAGTCATCTTGCGAACTTTAAAAGGCCGATTCGAGTCCTTGATCAATGGACGTATCACTCCAGGCTATACAAAGCGGCAGAAGTTGCCGGTGATAATGAAGAACTTGAGCTGGTCCAATTGAACTCTTTCGGCTGCGGATTGGATGCGGTCACTACCGATCAGGTGGAAGAGCTGCTCAGAAACCGAAACAAGCTTTATACGGTGCTTAAAATAGACGAGGGGTCCAATCTGGGCGCATCAAGGATAAGAATTCGTTCTCTTAAAGCAGCTATGGCCGAGCGGGCTAAAAACGGGATCAAGCCTGTTCCTTTTATAAAACCCTATGAAAGAGTTGTTTTTACCAAGGAGATGCAGCAAGAATATACCTTGCTGATCCCGCAAATGTCGCCAATTCACTTTCAATTCATCGAGACGGCGTTGCATGAGGAGGGCTATAAGGCTGTGATGATGCCTTCCGTTGATAAAAATGCCGTAGAAGAGGGGCTCCGCTATGTCAATAACGATGCCTGCTATCCTACCATCGTTGCTTTAGGCCAGGTCATAAGCGAATTGAAGTCCGGTAAACACGATCTTTCACGTACGGCAGTGGTACTTTCTCAAACCGGGGGGCAATGCCGGGCAAGCAACTATATAACCCTGCTCAG
Organism: Bacillota bacterium; assembly: GCA_022706625.1. Classification (GTDB taxonomy): domain Bacteria; phylum Bacillota; class Clostridia; order Peptostreptococcales; family Anaerovoracaceae; genus UBA1426. The sequence goes on from JAKJCD010000176.1 coordinate 1,404, forward strand.
GAAAGCATTAACCGATCTTAAGATGGAACAGATTCCGGTGATATCTTTCAGCTGGACAGGAATAGAAAAAAACCCGGGCTTTCCGATTACACCGAACCTTATAAAAAGAGGGGGGATATCTCTTCTCTATGGCGATGTTTTGATGCGAATACTTTATGCGACAAGGCCTTATGAAGAGGTAGAAGGTTCGGCGGATGCACTGGCAGCAAAATGGGCGGAAGCCGCCCTTGACAACGTAAAAAACGGCAGTCTTAGGATTATGCGGAAAAACATCAGGCAAATGGTAAAGGAATTTGACGAATTGCCTTTAAAAAACATAAGGAAACCGAAGGTAGGGGTTGTAGGAGAAATTTTAGTTAAATACCATCCTATGGCAAATAATGATATAGTAAGCGTTATCGAAAACGAGGGAGGAGAAGCTGTTGTACTTGATTTGATGGACTTTTTTCTTTACGGGATGCATAGCAAAAAATATAATTTTCAAGAAGTATCCGGAAGTTTTTTAACAATGCTTAAAAATGAGGTTTCTATCCTGATTATTGAACAGTTTCGCCAAATCGCCCGTAAAGTATTAAACAAAAGCAAGCGATTTCACGGGCCGGCTTATATCATAGATACAGCAAAAAAAGCCGAGAAGGTCACCTCCCTTGGAAATCAATGCGGAGAAGGCTGGCTTTTGACCGGAGAAATGGTTGAACTCCTGGATAGCGGAGTGACAAACATCGTGTGCCTTCAACCCTTTGCGTGTTTACCGAATCACGTGACAGGGAAGGGGATGATGAAACCCCTGAGAAATTATAATTCAAAGGCCAATATAGCGGCTATAGACTATGACCCGGGTGCCAGCGAGGTCAATCAGCTGAACAGGATAAAACTAATGATGGCCACTGCGTTCAAGCATATGAAAAGGGAAGAACCTCCGCCGATAAACTTGTAATAACGGCATTATTTTGATAAGCTATTACAAGGTGATCAGTATAAAGGAGGTGCGACAATGGGAAGACATGGGACCATAGCAGGAAGGAAGGCCGCTCAGGATGCCAAGCGAGGGCAGATATTTACCAAACTTGCGAGGGCGATTTCCGTTGCGGCAAAGACCGGCGGTGATCCGGAATATAATATATCATTGAAACATGCAATCGAAAAAGCTAAGGCAATCAATATGCCTAATGACAATATCAGCCGCGCAATTCAAAAAGGGACTGGGGAGTTAGGAGGAGCTTCGTATGAATCAGGTAACTTTGAAGGCTACGGCCCCGGCGGAGTTGCCGTTATCGTAGACGTGCTTACAGATAACAAGAATAGGACCGCATCTGCAATCAAGCATGCCTTTGATAAGCATGGGGGGAATTTGGGTGTACCCGGGTGCGTATCGTATATGTTTGACAGAAAAGGTATTATCATCATAGAGCTGACCGATGCCATAGAAGAAGATGCCATTATGGAGACTGCCTTGGAAGCAGGCGCTTTGGACATCATTACCCACGAAGACAGCTTCGAAATACAAACCATGCCTGAAGATTTCGATACAGTATGCGCTGCAATGAAGCAGGCAGGGTATGATTTTGCGGAAGCTGATGTGGAGTTTGTACCTTCTATCGAAGCAAGCCCCGGAGAAACAGAGTTAAAAAATTTGAAAAAAATGATCGATATGCTTGAAGAAAATGATGATGTGCAAAAGGTTTATCACAATTGCTCAATTGTTCCTGACGATGAGTGATATAGGTGCGGATTTTGTGCAAATATTGTAAATAAGTAATTTTTC
>JAKJCD010000177.1:0-2835 GCA_022706625.1 Bacillota bacterium
ACTTGCCGCTATCGAAGCATTCTATGATGAACTCGTCCGTAAGGGCATCTGCATCAGCGCATCATGGCCTGAATTTTGTGAATATCCGGACAATGGTTTGCTTGAGGGAAAATTCAAGGTGACAAACTTCACTGTTACAGCATGTATGCCCGTTGATGAAAAGAATGCACCTCCGAAAACCGTGCTCTACCCTTCCGGCTATGCGGCTGCTGTGAATTACAAAGGCAGCTACAACGAGCTGTGGAAGGCTTACGAGGCCCTGCGCCAATACATGGAAAAGCATCAATATGCGCCATCCGGTTATCCGCAGGAAATTTATATTGAAATCGGTGCGAACCATTCGATATGCCTGGATTATGAAAACAATATCACCCAATTGATTATTCCGATAAGAAAGAAAAAAAGTGTATCTTCCATAAAGCCGAAAAATGGTTTATGAAAACGATTTTGCTGCGGCGTACAGGAATTATTACGGATCCTATTCTACATTGAACAGGATCCGTTTCAGGTTTATCAAGGTTGGATTGCATTAAGCGCAGGATTAATAGCAGTATGCAACTTCATTCTTTTATGGCTGTTCGCTATATTCGCCCTTCCAGAACGTTTTGGTTATACTTGGCAGACCGCTTATCATATTATTGATTTGCTGATCCCTTTTCAATACATCCAGGAACGGATCTGCTGTAAAGGCAAGTTCGGCGTACTCCTTTGTTCCCCGTAATGCGGAAGCTTCTACTCCTCCTTTGATGTTAATAAAACCCACATTGACTCCTGCTTCAATGCCGGCTTTTACATCAAAATCAGCGGGAGAAAACTGACCATCGCTTCCTATTTTAGCGGTGAAGCCTAATTTTCCTGCGATACTGGCGCCTCCAGCTTTTCCTGTAAGCTTAATCCCCCCATCGTACGTGGTTGTATTCTGTATATGATGTGTCTCGGATCTGAATTTCAATCCAATAAAAAATGCCTCCGCCCCGAATTCATAGCTGGATTTATAGGGGCTAATTTTCCCCTTTACAAACCCAAAATTACAGGTAACCTCATATTTTTTAATAAACTCTTTGTAGTATTTAGAGTTCTCATCCAATACGCCCGCAAGGAAATTCGCCCTGTCCTGCATGGCCTTCTGAATTTCCTTGTTTGCCAATTCCTCTCTTTCTTTTTCTCTTTCCTTTTCTCTTTCCTTAATTTCATCAAGCTTTTCTTCGTCACATCCGCATGCTTCGATATCCCAGGGGGCCATCATACCATATGCGTTAACAGCGTTTTCCAAACCCATTTTTATGTAACCGGTTAGCTTGGCAATCAGCTCATTCTCAAGGGTATCTCTAATTTTCTCATCGGATATCAGCATAATGTGCTTCATGCAGTCATTATACATTTGCGGCACGTATTTTTCTATTTTTTGATATGCCTCTGCCGCAGTCATGGTTGCCGGGCTCCAAAAACTGGAAGCTAAGTTGTTGAACCTGGGAAAGTATTTGATATGTATAGCATGAATATCGACAAGATAATCATCCTTAAGCTCCTCAATTTCTTTAGAAATTTTCGCTTCCTGCTCCAATGATGTTGTTTCATCAAGCTTTATAAGCAAATCCTCAAGATCATCGAAATACTCGTCGTGAAGCTTATCCAATTTTTGATCATATTCTTTTTCAAGCTCCTGATATTCCGCGAAATATTGGTTTTTGAGATCAATGATGATTTCATGCGGCTTTGCAGTTACCTTATCCATGTATCTCTCATAGGTAAGGCGCTTGGTTGATAATAACTGTATGTTCTTCTGCTGGATAATAACATCGTTTGGATTGGTATGTGAAAATGGGTTTATCAGCATGACCTTATATTCTGGTCTCGTTTTTGCCAGCTCTTCATAGATCCCTCTGGGATCTCCGGTATTGGAGGCGGACATTCCTTTCTCTAAACCCGCCAGCATATCTTTTGCTTTCTGTTCGGCATTTTCCGTACCGGATATTTTTACATTGGGTTGATAGTTTTCATATTTCCCCGGGTTTCTCATGGCATCCTCTATGAGTTCATCAAGGTTTTCCACATCAAAACCAAGATCCAAATCGATACCTAAAGACTCCAACATCTCCATCTGCTTTTTTACAGCGCTTTCAGAAGTTTCTGGAAGCATCTTCTTCGTTAATTCATAGCTGAAATGAATGGTTGTCTTCAATGCAGCCTGAGCAGGCGTGGAGGACATTTTAAGAAAAGACTGATACACCAGCAGAGAATCTATATTGGGACATTTAAATTGCATTTTTACCTGCAATTCATCCATATCTCTTTTTATTTTATCGGCAGCCTCCGAATCAAGCAATGTGACAAAGTCACCGGCAGTGACGGCGGGAACCTGCTTTAATTCTTCCATTCTTTTTTCAAGGAAGGCTTCGGAGGCCTCTTCGCTGGATTCATCAGGCTCATCCGTTTCCTCAGGGAACCTTTTGTTTATATCTGAAACAGCCCGTACATAAACAGGATAAGCCTCTGTATTTTCTGCAACCAGCTTTAAAGCTCTATCGAATTGCCTGACAGCCATGTAATAATTATAAAGCCCCGTAATAGCCGGCCAGTTTGTTGCGTTTAGTTCCAAGGCCTCTTTAAATGCGGCATAGGCCTCTTCAAACCTGTTCGTATCTAAAAAAAGATTTCCCAGGTTTACAAGAATTGTATCCTTCATTTCCGTCAAATTATTTGCTGTTGCAGCAGTGAGGGCATAATAACACATAGTTATCGAATCATCGTAAAACTCATCTGTCCGTAAATTTGATATGTTTGCGTTTTCATATTGCAGCTCATCGCAATATGTGGCAATAGCGGTTGCCAGAT
>JAKJCD010000177.1:2889-3155 GCA_022706625.1 Bacillota bacterium
CATTGAGTTACTGTTGCATAGCTCGGGATCAACCTTGTGTCCGTCAAATTCCGGTTCCCATGTGACGATATTGCTGAATTCCCCTCGCAGATCGTCCTCGATGACAGGGTAGGAAAGGTCGTAATATTTTTTTGCCAGTGCTAGTGCCTTTTCAATGCCTGTTTCGACGATGAAATCCTCAATGTTGATATCAGGCTCGTCAGGGTAATCCTCACCAATGAGTCCTTTAATTTTCTCTTTGATTTGTGGTGTACTCTGGTAGTTTC
>JAKJCD010000178.1:0-359 GCA_022706625.1 Bacillota bacterium
ATAATAAATAAAATTCCCGGGAAAAACAGTAACCATGCAACGGTCTGTTTTCCTGCAAGCTTTTCAAACTGATTACCATGTTTAGCTCCAAATGCTGATGCCAATTGCATGAGAGCGAAAAAGAGTCCATGCCAGATCAAAGGAACATTGTATTGTTTGTAAAAAATAAAATACCCCCAGATTGCTGTTACTCCTGTGCTGAAAAGGAGCCCCATCTGCACCATTGTACTGAAAAGAGACCGGTTAACAACCGATTGATACGAAACAGCAAGAATATTTTTCAATGGATTCCCTTCAGGTTTTTTTTCACGGGGAGGCTCTTTGAGCGATATTCCTATAACAAGCATTAAAAACGCTGA
>JAKJCD010000178.1:369-2873 GCA_022706625.1 Bacillota bacterium
GCTGAAAAGAGATTTACATAAAAAGGAAGTCTCAGTGTTGCATATGCACCGAATAGTCCCCCTGCAATTGAACTCAGAGCTGTTCCGGTTTTGCTCCAGAACTCTGCAGTCCCTTCGCATTTAATATACCGATGTTCATCTTTTATACTTTTGAGATAATCGTAGAGAAACGCAGAATCAGTTCCACTGCGTAATGCCCCTGCGATTCCCAATACAACCTCCGCAAGGATAAATAACCAGAAACCGTTTGATAGAATGTAAATACCGATTCCAAACATCATACAGGCAGCTGCTAAAATCAGAGTTTTTCTTCTACCCATTACATCAGATACATATCCTGATGGAATCTCAAAAATCATCTGAGATACAGAAAATGCTGTCTGGATTGTTAGTAAATGTGCTGCCCCAAGGCCATTGGAATTGTAAAATGGTACCAGGATTGGAACTATTACCCAGAAGTCAACTAAAAATTTGTATAAATAGATACGGTACATAACAACTTTCTGTTATTTCAAAATCGAGTAGGAAATGAGGATGCATTTTAATGCACCTCATTGACCTCTCACACCACCGTGCGTACTTACGTACACGGCGGTTTCTTCAGATTTAAAACGTAAGTAGTTTCCTGATAGATCGAACAGTCCCATTTCATCAAACCATGTATTGCCCATCGCTTCATGCGCCTGTGGTGTTCCTGACAAACGCCACCAGCCTTTACCCGATAGTGCTACCAGCCAGCATAGCCATTCTGGAACTCTCTGCTTCTTCATAAAACGCACAATTCCTATTGCTCGTTTGCATTGTTTCAGCCGAAAACAACGAATCCGGTGATGCAGCCAGCTCACTAACGCCCGCAATCGATTTTTCATTTGCGCATAACGAAAATAACCAAGCCAACCTCGTGACTTCTGGTTTATTTCTTCAAGCAATTCGGCAAGACTGATTCCCCGACGGCGACTGGTAATTTCCTTGAAGCCGTTTTTGAATCTTTTCTCACTTGTCTTACTCAGAATCAAAGTTCCATCATACAGAAAACTGTGTCCTAAAAAATTGGTCTGCCAGCCTCTGCATACTTGGCTCTTTTCCCTGTTTAATCGAAGACGTAACCGTTTTTCGATAAAATTACTTATACTTTCCATCACCCGTTGCGCGGATTTCTCACTGCGCAGAAATATTCGCAGATCATCAGCATAACGTATAAACTTATGTCCGCGACGCTCCAACTCCTTATCTAACTCGTCAAGAACGATATTAGACAGAAGTGGAGACAGCGGACCACCTTGCGGCGTTCCCGTTATTCTTTGACTCACAAGTCCACCTGTGAGAATACCCGATTTTAAAATGCGATGGATTAGTTTCAGCAATCCCTTGTCTCCAACACGTCGGCTTAACAACCACATCAAACGCTGTTGATTAACCGTATCGAAGAACTTCTCAAGGTCAATATCAACGATCCAGCCATATCCTTGTCCTATCAGGTTACTGCTTGCATGCAATGCCTGATGAGCAGAGTGGCACGGCCGAAACCCGTAGCTATGATCCGAAAAAATTCTTTCATACCGTGGGCTTAGTACCTGGTGAATTGCCTGTTGAACTATACGATCTATAACCGTTGGAATCCCCAGTTGTCTGGTTCCTCCACTTGCTTTTGGTATCTCTACCGCAAGCACTGGTTCTGGAGTATACTGGCCGTTTTGCAAACTTTCCTGCAGTTGCTGCCAGTGTCCCATGAACCATTGCGACAATTCCGTTGTAGACATACCATCCACTCCGGCACTCCCGCCATTTTGCACTACTTTTTTGCATGCCCGCTCAAAATTGCTGATTTCAACAATCCTCTCTAACAGGCATTTCGTCAAGACCCGTTCTCCCGCGCAATCTGAAAGCCATTCATCACGAACCTTTCCGCTTGATTGATGATATACGTCCACCCCTCGAACCGGCTGGAAATACTCCCGCCATTCTTCTGTATTTAACAGATTCATCTGACGTTCTACGTATTTTTCTGTGATTTTTGAAGCTTTTACAGTCATGCGGTAACTGCTTCCTGATTTGAAGATTCGGTCCTTCTTCCGATTTCTATCGAAATACTATGACCTCTGCTGACTTCTCCTCGCCTCTCGACTCAGAGATCTCCCATGGTAAGGTGTTACTCTTTCTGATAAATCCGCCGGATTTACATTGCAGGGTTACGAACGGTTTTAGGGCTTTCCAATCCAATGCTCGGTCACCCGCCTGCGATGCCTTATATCCGATTTCTGTACGTCGGATCTATCTTTTGCGTACGACTTCCTTCGGATCCCCGATCACTCGGGACACCCTTGTCTTCTGCTAACGGTTCGTCTCCGTCTACGCCCGTTCGGGATTTGCACCCTATAGAGTAGCGCCATGCATGGCGCACATAAAAAGGGCGATTCCCATTCATGGAATCGCCCTCGAAAATACTTATAGTAAAACTAAGGTTTATTCGCCAGCTTCTGTAGATTCAGGAGCAGATTCCTCTG
>JAKJCD010000178.1:2883-3126 GCA_022706625.1 Bacillota bacterium
CCGGATTTCCGGAAGCGGGTTGTTAGATTCAACTATTAGCTTTATTATCTACGTTAACCACCGCCGGAAAATATTTATGCGGGATAGAATGATGACAAGTGTTCTTGTGAATACAGAAATAAAGTATCCTGAATCACTGAAACAAATGTGGCGATTGTTTTTATTGATCTGGTAAATCATAGGTTTAAATATAGCGTAATTTTCATTTTTCATCAAGCGTTGGGTGTAGCGGATCGCTCCAAA
>JAKJCD010000179.1 GCA_022706625.1 Bacillota bacterium
GTTGCTTTCCGTTTCCTTAAGATAGAGTTGATAAGTAGATAGGGTCTGCTCGAGCATTCGATTATGTGAAGCTTTATATATAAGCATATGGAACCGGCGGTTTATGTTCAACATCTTATCCGCTTCCTTCTTCATCGTATAAAATTCCATAAACTCGTAGGCTTCCTCAAGCTTCTCTCTCTCCTCTTTTGTAATGCGCGAAATCGCCCACTTTACCGCCAGTATCTCATAGGCTTTCCGCATCTCAAAGAGATCCTTAATATCCCTTTCGGTAAGTCCCACCACAAAGGCGCCCCGGTTGGGGATGGTCTCGATCAGGCCTTCCAATTCCAACTGCCGGAACGCTTCCCGGACCGGGGTACGGGAAAGGCCGTATTTATCGCAGATCTGCTGCTCCGAAAGCTTCTGCCCCTGCTTCAGTCTGCCTCTCAGGATGTCGCTTTGAAGCTCGGAAAAAAGGTTGAGCGAGAGTGGATGCCCGGTGGCACGAATACCGCTTGTCTCTCTATCCATTTTTAACTCCCTTCACTTCCCTCAGGATATAGTTGGTCAGATCAGCACCGGTAGCTCCGCCGGCCCGCCCGGTGATCGTTACTTTTCGCTCTGTTACAGTACACTTTTCGATTGCTTCGGATAGCATATCAGCATATGCTTGATAACCTATATGTGAAAGCAGCATGGATCCGGCACGTATCATGCTGCTGGGATCAGCATAGGCCGCCCTCCCTTCCTCGACCATTCTGGGTGCTGAGCCATGTATAGCCTCAAACATCGCATATTGTGTACCAAGATTGGCACTGCCTGCCGTGCCCACTCCTCCTTGCAGCTCTGCCGCTTCGTCAGTGAGAATATCGCCGTAGAGGTTAGGCAGGATGAAGACCTCAAATTGATTTCTTCTCTTCTCATCAAGGAGCTTTGCCGTCATGATATCAATGTACCAGTCATCGGTCTCTATTTCAGGATATTCTTCCGCAACTCTTTTGCATACGTCAAGAAATTTCCCGTCTGTTGTCTTAATAACATTAGCCTTGGTTACTATTGTAATTTTTTTCTTCCCGTTTTTTCTCGCATAATCAAAAGCAAGGCGAGCGATACGTTCGGTCCCCGGCGTGGTAATTACCCTAAAATCAATGGCAAGATCATCAGTAATATTGATTCCCTGACTGCCCATCGCATAAAGACACTCTGTGTTTTCTCGGAAGAAAACCCAGTCTATCCCAAGTTCCGGTACCTTGACGGGGCGCACATTCGCGAAAAGATCCAACTCTTTTCGCATAGCAACATTTGCGCTCTCAACATTGGCCCATTTATCTCCCTTCCTTGGCGTAGTGGTTGGCCCTTTCAGCAGTACATGACATTGCTTTATTTTCTCCAGCACATCATCGGGGATCGCTTTTCCGGCTGCTGCACGCTTTTCTATGGTACAGCCGTCGATGGATCGAAATTCAACTTTGCCTGAATCGATTTCTTTTGACAGGATTTGTTCGAGCACATTTCTTGCCTGCTCCGTAATAAAAGGGCCTATTCCGTCCCCACCGATAACTCCGATTACAATTTTTTCCATGCCTTCGTAGTCAATAGGAGTCCGATCTTCCTTAATCTTTTCGATTCGAGCTCTTTGCTGGATTACGATTTTTTCAAACATTTCCAAATGATTCATCTTGTGTTCTCCTTCACTTCGCAGAGGCGCTTTCCTTTATCATGTTAATCTTTCCTCCCGCAATCAGCATAGCATATTCTTCGGGCGTGAAGTTGCCGACAGTTTTATACTCTTTACCTGTTTCAAGATCCTTTACTAATATCTGATGGTTGCCGGTTTCCTTCTTCGCATTCTCGATGCACAACCTTTGTCCCAGAGAGAAATCCCCATAGTCCTCCGGGTCGGCAAATACAAGCGGAAGTATCCCGCTGTTGATAAGGTTTGCCCTGTGTATCCTGGCATAGGATTTTGCGATGACAAAGCGTATCCCCAGGTACAGCGGAGCAAGCGCCGCATGTTCCCTGCTGCTGCCCTGGCCGTAATTTGCCCCTGCGATTATTACGCCGTTTTCTGCGATCTGGCAGCGTGATGAAAAGCCCTGATCGATAGTTGAAAAGCAGTAATTTGAAAGATGCGGGATATTTGATCTGTATGGGAGCAGTTTTGCGTCAGAAGGCATGATGTCATCTGTTGTGATATTGTCCTCTCCCACCAAAACCACGCTGCCTTCTATCCTGTCCTCCATAGGTTTGTTGAGAGGGAAAGGCTTGATATTGGGGCCCAGTGCCAAAGGAGTGTTTTTCTTGTCACAGCCGTCAGGATATACAATGAAGTTATCATTCTTATCAAAAGATGTTTCTTCGATTTTCGGCAAGCTATACCCGGCTTTTCCGCCATCGGTCAAAACGCCTTCGATAGCCGAAACCGCAGCCGTTTCAGGGCTTACCAAGTATACAAGAGCATCTGCCGTGCCACTCCTTCCCTTGAAATTGCGGTTAAATGTCCTCAGCGATATTCCTCCGGACCTTGGAGACTGCCCCATCCCAATACAGGGTCCGCATGCACATTCTATGATCCTGGCTCCAGCATCTATCATTTGCGCCAAAGCCCCGTTCTGCGCCAATTTGGACAGGATCTTGCTTGATCCCGGCGAAATAACGAGGCTGACATTCTTATGTACTTTCCTTCCTTTCAGTATCTCCGCTGCTTTCATCAGGTCGGAATATGAAGAATTTGTACAGCTCCCTATAGCTACCTGCTGTATGGGTACAGGACCTATCTCCGCCAAAGAAGCTACGTTGTCCGGGCTGTGGGGCATGGCGGCCAGGGGTACCAATCCAGAAAGGTCGATTTCTATTACCCGATCATATATTGCATCCGCATCTGCGGATAAAGGCATGTAATCGACTCCCCTCCCTTGGGATATTAGATAGGCTTTTGTGTTTTCATCGCTGGGAAAAATGGATGTTGTGGCACCCAGTTCAGCTCCCATATTCGTAATGGTAGCCCTATCCGTTACCGACAGGGTGGATGTTCCTTCGCCGAAATACTCTATGACCTTGCCCACACCGCCTTTTACCGTAAGGATTTTAAGCAGATGGAGAATAACATCTTTGGCCGACACCCAGGGATTGAGG
>JAKJCD010000017.1 GCA_022706625.1 Bacillota bacterium
TGTTAGTTTGTTTGACATCCCAAGGAACGAATTTCAAGGGTGGAGAATACCAAAAGTTCGCACAGCTCATAGAAATTTGGATCCGAAGCCAATCATCCCCGGCCGGGTTCGGGACTTTCACCCGTTAGCTTGCGCCCGTGCCGGGCGCACAAAAAAACCAACCCGGGGAAGTTCGTGGGTTGGTTTAAGGCTGACATCAGATCAATCTCTGGTATAAGTTATAAGGTCCTCAGCTATTTCGTGTACAGCTATGCTCACTGGTTTTTCGATTTCTATGTCAATCAGTTTCGGTTTGCCTTCTATTATATCCCTGGCTCTTTTGGCTGCCAGTATTGCAAGCGTGTATCTGCTGTCCGCCTTGCCTTTCATCAGCTTGATCGATGGTTCCAACATATTGATCATCCCTTCCTTCTCTATACTTCTTCTTTGTACTGCTCTATCAACCGGTAAATGTCCTCGGACACCCTGGAGTGCTCTGCAGTAATGATTGCACCCACCCGGTTGACGGCCTCCTCCAAGTCGCCGTTAACAACACAATAATCGTACTTACCGATATACGACACTTCTTTGAGGGCTTCTCGCATCCTGAGATTAATGGTTTCTTCAGTTTCTGAACCCCTGCCTGTGATTCTTTTTCTGAGCTCTGCCATGGAAGGCGGCAGTATGAAAATAAACTTCCCGGCAGGATAATTTCTTCTTATCTGCATTGCACCTTGTATATCGATTTCAAGTACTACATCTTTTCCCCGTTCCAATTGCTCGATTACTTTATCCTTCGGAGTCCCGTACAGGTTACCGTACACCTCGGCATGCTCCAAAAAACCGCCCTTTGCCAAAACATCAGCAAACACTTTTTTCGAGGTGAAATAATAGCTTATACCTTCTTCCTCTCCAGTCCTTGCTACCCTTGTCGTCATAGATACGGACAGATGGATATTGAATCTCTCGGCCAGCCTTTTGCAGATAGTTCCCTTTCCAGCACCGGATGGCCCGGAAACCACGAAGAGCAAGCCCTTGTACATTTTATCCCTTTCTGTAATTGCCATAGCCCCTATTGCTTTCGTTTTGCTTAAAGTATTAGTATACTATGCCCGGTTGTCATTTTCAAGGTGATTCTACTCGATATTCTGGATCTGTTCTCGTATCTTCTCGATTTCACTTTTTATTTCCAACACGTAATTAGTTATAGTGATATCGTTTGCTTTTGAGCCGATGGTGTTGGCTTCCCTGTTCATTTCCTGCACCAAAAAATCCAGTTTTTTTCCGTCGGGTTCCTTGCTCATAGTAACGATATGCTCAAGCTGGGAAATATGGCTTGAAAGCCGTACAAGCTCTTCCGTTATATTTGATTTATCTGCAAATATGGCAGCCTCTAAAGCGATTCTGTCTTCCGGTATCTCCAAGGAGGAGCCCAGCAGATCAGAAATCCTCTCCTGCAATCTCGTCTTGTATACCTGCACCGTTTGCGGAGCCTGATCGGCGATTCTTTCTGCCAGGCTTAGAATCAACTTGCCCCGCATCACAATATCCTCCGCAAGCTTTGCCCCCTCTGCTATCCTCATTAAATCCAGCTTGGCTACTGCCTCTCTGACAGGCAATGAAAGGCATTCAATAATAGCTTCCTCGTCATATATATCCGGAATGGCCTTCATAACGTCAGGAAACCCGGAGAGAAGCGAAAGAGAGACGCCGCCCTCTAAAGAGAATTCCTGCTTTAATTCTATCAGGTTTTTATAATATTGTCTGGCCGCAGGAATGTTGAGTCTCACATTTACATCATCTTCTGAAAGGTTGTCGATTAAAACAGATACCTCGACCTTGCCTCTTTTTGCAATATCTTTTACTATGCTTTTAAGTTTTTCTTCGGCGAAAGAATACCTTCTGGGCATTTTTACGGTGATATCGCTGAATCTGTGGTTAACTGCTTTTACCTCGACGACGATGTTCCTCTTCTCGTCGCTGTATTCGCTTCTTCCGAAACCGGTCATGCTCTTGATCATTTTTCTCCCCTTTACGTATTGCTGCATCCTATAAAAATGGCACTTTGATATTTTAATGTCGCGAGATTCATGCTATCATAGGATAACGTCGTTTGACAGGTCAGAACACATTGTCAACTGATGCTATTATACATTCCGCATATCAAATAATCTACAGGATATTCCACCCGGCGAGAAAGGAGCTTGGACCGATGGCATATGACGGTTTGGTTGCCGGAGCGATGGCGATATATTTAAACGGCCTCCTGTCCGGCGGTAGAATCGAAAAAATATATCAGCCTGATAAAGAAGAGCTGATACTGTATATCCGCACAGGCAGAGAGACACGCCGGCTTTATATCTCATCAAACAGCGGACATGCCCGCATGCACCTTTTAGATTTAGACAGTGAACATTCAAACCCTAAGATCCCGCCGGCTTTTTGCATGCTCCTCCGCAAGCATTTCCAAGGCGGCCGCATAACGAAAATCCGCCAGATCAAATCTGAAAGAATAATAGAGATTTATGTCGATCATGCAGATGAACTGGGCTTTACCGAGGAGAAAAAACTCATTGTTGAAATTATGGGCAAGCACAGTAATATCATAGCTGTCGATGTTGCCACCGGCAGGATATCAGACAGCATAAAGCGTATCTCAAAGGATGTTAACCGCTATCGGGAAATACTCCCGGGGCTCCCTTATGTTTTTCCGCCTGACCATGGTAAGGCTTGCTTCTACACTTTATCGGAAGAAGAATTAGAAGAAATAATGAAAAGCGGGGGATCGTTCCTTCAAAAGGCTCTCGTCGACGGAATCATGGGTATCGGCCCCGCTATCGCAGAAGAAATCTGCAATGCGGCCGTCTTTTATACAAAACACGATACTGAGGCTTTGTCTGCGGCGGCTTTGCTGGAAATCACATCGAAGATGAGCCTTTTGATCCATTCCGGAGATTTAAAGCCGGTAGTCTATACCGACAAGGATAACAAGCCGGCAGATTTTCACATTTTCCCTCTTTCTAATGCGGAAAGAGTTTTTAACAAGGTTACATTCAATGACCCCAGCAGTGCGGCGGAGTATTACTATTTTCATAAATCCGCCTCAAACCGGGTCAACCAGAAAGCATCTGACTTAAAGCGTTCACTGACCGCTTCGCTGAGTAAGCTTTACCTTAAAAAACAGCGGCTTTTCGAAGATCTTTATGCCGCCTCAAATGCAGAGCCTTACCGGATATTCGGTGAGCTTCTTACTGCAAATCTTCATAATATCCGAAAAGGGGCATCTTCTGCCACTGTTTTTAATTACTATGACAATGCCGATATCGATATACCACTTGATCCGCGCTTATCTCCCGCAGACAATGCCCAGCGCTATTTTAAAACATACAGTAAGGCTAAAACGGCCATTCGTGAGAAAAAAGCTCAGTTAGAAGAAACAGACCTTTCTGTCGAATATTTTGAATCGGTGCTGACATATGTGGAAAATGCCGGTACGACAGAAGAGATAGAAGAGATACGCGCAGAGCTTACGGAGGGAGGCTATCTGCGAAAAAGAAACCACGGTAGCCGTACTTACAAATCCAAGCTGCGGCCTTTAGTCTTTACCGCCGGCGACGGTTCCCGGATCTTTGTAGGCCGCAATAATAAGGAAAATGATCTGCTGACACTGAAAACTGCCGCCAAGAGTGATCTCTGGTTTCATGCCAGAGGCATACCCGGCTCACATGTGATTCTTTCAGGGCAGAAAGGCAAGCCTTCCGATAAAGCGATGACAGAAGCGGCTTCCCTGGCGGCATATTACAGCAAAGCCCGCAGTTCCGACAACGTACCCGTAGATTATACACTGGTGAAGCATGTAAAAAAGCCCAGTGGTGCAAAGCCCGGCATGGTCATTTATACCGGTCAGAAAACACTTTTTGTAAATCCGATAAAAGAAATTTAATATCTCTTTCGAACAAGGATTAAGTATATGCATTTATTACATTTAATGCATTATTTATTACATTTGGTAATATTTAGGTTGACTTTTTTCTTAAATGTCTTAGTATGGTAATCACTAACCTTGTGCAGCATCGTTTCAAAAGAGGCGGAAAACGCATCTGATACCGGAAAGCGAGGAACCAAATGGAAAAGCTGAAACAATCGATTTTCTATCCGGAGATCATGTGTGCATCTAAAATGCCGTGCTCTTTGTGCGGAAAGCAAAGTGACCTGCGATTCAAGCACGGCTTTGTATGCGAAGATTGCCTGCAATACGTTAAAACTCAGTATTAGTAAAGACAGTACTTCCTGCCCTTCCCGCAGACAGAAGGCCCCTGTACATATCAAGAAGGATCTGCAATGCTGCACAAGGCATTCGATCTCAATTTCCTTAATATCTCCTCGAAATCAGCGGGCAGAGGGCTGTCAAACTCCATGTATTCTCCTATTGACGGGTGCATAAAGCCCAGTATTCCGGCGTGAAGCATCTGTCCTTCTGCCTTAAATGCTGCCTTTTTCGGGCCATAGAGTTCGTCGCCCAGCAGCGGATGCTTGATATGCGCCATATGGACTCTGATCTGGTGCGTCCTTCCCGTCTCCAAAACCGCCTCGATATATGTGAAATTTCCGAAGCGCTCTAAAACCCGATAATGGGTTTTGGCATTTTTGCCGTTTTTTTGTATGACTGCCATTCGGAGCCTGTTCTTTGGATCTCTTGCAATCGGGGCGTCAATGACCCCCTCATCCTCTGTAAAGTTATTATATACAATAGCCCTGTACACCCTCGTAACGGAATGCACCGCAAACTGTTCGGCAAGAGACTGATGGGTCCTGTCGTTTTTTGCTATCACCAGAAGCCCGCTGGTATCTTTGTCGATACGATGTACTATCCCCGGGCGAATAACCCCGTTGATGGAAGAAAGCTGCCCCCTGCAGTGATGCATTATGCCGTTGACAAGGGTCCCCGTCAGGTTTCCTGCCGCCGGATGTACGACCATTCCCTTCGGTTTATCTACTACTAAAAGATCGTCGTCTTCATATATGACGGCTATTGGGATATTTTCCGGAGATGCTCCCGAAAGAACGGGTTCCTCAAGGCAAATCTCAACCAGATCCCCTTCCTTGATCCTGCGATTCTTCGAACCGTTGACCGTCCCGTTTACGCATACCCTTTCTCTTTCAATAAGCTTTTGTATCCCACTCCTTGTGGCACCCTCGAAAAGCCTGGTTAGTACAACATCTATCCTTTCGTCGGCGTCTTGCTCTTCAATTATGAAAGTCAGCTTTGTCATCCTGCAATTCCAATCTTCTTTTTGTCCTCGGCTCAATATAACAAAGAAAGAGAATCAATAAGCCACACCCGCAGCATACACAGATATCTGCCACATTGAAGACAGGGAACGCCCTGAAATCAAAAAAATCGACTACATAACCCAAACGTATTCGGTCAGCCAGATTCCCGAAGCCTCCGCCCTCTATCAATGACAGGGAAAGGGACAGTATACGGGGATTGTCCCTGATCTTTTTTATAAGGTAGATGAAAATGACTGCAAGCGCAATGAAAGTTACCGTGATCAAAAAAAACTGTTTTCCCTGAAGGATGCTGAACGCCGCCCCAAAATTTCTAACGTACGTTATATGAAAAATGCCGTCGATCACGGGTATGGTTTGATTTACCTCCATCCCGGCCGTTACAAGCTGCTTGGTGATCTGATCCGAAGCAAAAAAGAAAAGGATCGCTAAACAAAAAATCATCTTAACGATCGCTTCCCGCTCTAAAGTTGAAAAGCGTCTTATCTGTAAAGTCCACCCTGTCTTCGTCCTCGTTTTTTACAGAGGGTTTAGCTGCTCGGTCTTCAAGGATACTTTTCAGATCGTCCATTTCCTTATCCGCAAACAGCTCTGAACTCAGGGTGTCAAACTTCTCCAGTTCTGATTCGAGCAGAGTCCTGTATCTGGTACGAAATACGTTGAGGCGGTTCCGAAGGCCGGTGTTCTCATCGTGAAGCCTTTCGGATGATTCCTTAGCCTCTCTGACGATCCGGTCGGCATCAAGCTCCGCATTTTTCAAAAGGATCTCAGCCCGTCTTTCCGCACTGGCTGAAATATCTCCCATAAGTGCTTTTGCCGCCTCCAAAGTCTCCAAAACCATTCCTTCCGTACTTCTGTATCTGGCCAACTCCGCATTGAGGGCCTTTAGCTGTTCTCTTAAATTGTCATTCTCCCCAATAAGTTTTTCAAAGTCCACGGTAACAAGATCCAAGAATGCATCTACCTCATCCTCACGGTAACCTCGAACCCCTTTTGAAAACTCCTGATTTTGTATATCCAGAGGTGTAATCATCGCCGGACTTCCTTTCATGACCATTGGCAACAGCCTTGGCACAGTTTTATATGATCGTCAGCATAAACAGTTTTATCAGCATGCGTTGCAGAAAATAAACCGCAAAAATCGCCAGCATAGGAGAAAAGTCGATACTGCTGTTTCCCATTACTCGCCTTGTCAGGCTCCTGAAAGGCGAGAGAATCGGTTCCGTAAGGCGGACGACTCCTAAGTACAATGAGTATAGCCTGTCACCCGGCCTGATAAACCAGCTCATAATAGCCCTGCCTAATATCAGGTAGATTACTATTTGAAAAAAAGTATTGACAGTTTGTATTATCAATATCGTCATAGTCTACCTCCAGGGGTTATTGATGACGGTAGTATGCCCCGGAGCCTGCTGGTCAATATAGGCTGTCACATCTACGTTCTCCGGCGCAAAAATAAAAATATTATTAGCGATTTTCTGTACATTTCCGTTCAGGGCATAGGTTGCCCCGCTTAAAAAATCAAATATTTTTCTCGCGGTATCCGTCTCGATTTTTTCCAGGTTTATGATTACAGGCTTCTTGGCTTTAAGGCTGTCTACCAGCCTGGGGCATTCATCAAACCCGGAAGGTTCAATTACTATCAGCTTAAACTGGTTGGCTCCGGCAACCTTGCCTGTAATAGGCAAAACTCTGGTATCTTTGATATCCTTATTATCCTTTGCTTCGTTACGCTGTGGATATTGAGAGCCTCTTGGGTCTATAGGCTTTCTCTCTGCGGCATTTACAGACACTTCCTCATCTGCCCCGTCATCTTCGACCTCTTCAATACCGATCAATGTCTTTAATTTGCTGAAAAAACCGTCTCCCATTTTATTCCCCCGCTTATTTTAGATTATAGTTCCTGGCTCCGAAAACAGATGTTCCGATCCTCACTGCATTGGCACCCTCTTCTATGGCCACTTCATAGTCGTTGGACATGCCCATGGAAAGGTATCGGAAATCCAGTCCGTCATGCCTGATTTTTTTATACTCGCAGTATAGATCGAAGACCTCTGTGAAGAAGCCCCGTACCGCTTCCGGATCGTCTGCAAAGGGCGCCATGCTCATCAGGCCTCTGATCCGTACATTTGGGCAATTGGCGAGGATTTCCCGTATCATTTGCTCTGATTCTTCTTTTCGTAAGCCGAACTTGCTTTCTTCTTCCGCCGCATTTATCTGGATCAGTATATCCATAACTTTGTTGTGCTGCGCAGCCCTCCTGTCTATCTCCCTGGCCAGTTTCAGGGAGTCAACAGAATGGATCAGTGACACCTTATCAATAATATATTTTACCTTATTTGTCTGCAAATGTCCAATCATATGCCAGCGTACAGGCTTCACCATATCAAATTTGTCTGTTATCTCCTGAACTTTGTTTTCCCCTATGTCCGTGATGCCGGCAGCGATGGCTTCATTGATTTCCTCGGGCGTCCTGGTCTTTGTTACTGCTATCAGCAACACTTCTTCCTGACATTTCCCGCCCCGCTTGATTGCGGCCTCGATGACTTTTTTGATACTGCTGATGTTATCCTTTATTTGGCTCATTTCATTTCCTCTCCGGATGATTCAATATTTCGTCATATGCGCTCACTGTCTTTACCTTAACGGATTTGTCCCCTTCCTTTTCATAGAAGTAAGTGCTTTCGACCAGAGAGTATTCTCCGTCGCTGGTTATCACAGATACCGGGGTGAATACAAACTCGCCGTTAATATCCTTTACATAAACTCCCGGCTTTCCGTCCATGGTAGTTATGCTCTTATTTGCTATGATCAATCCTTCATAATCTGAGGTTATGATCTCTGCATCGATTTTTCGCAGCCTTGGCATGTCTTCATAATATCTGTTGAATTTCAGCAGAACGAGCCAGGACTCCCCCGAATCGATGATTTCATATGTGGTACCTTTTACCTGCCCCAAGGGTAGATTGAGATAAACTGTTTTACCTTTTTCATATTTTATAACGTTCTCTGGTTCTGCCCAAAGAGCTGCATACCAGATTGAGTTGTCCGTAGTTTTATAAAGAGGTTCCCCTGCAATGGCAGTTTCCCGGCGGGTATTCTTTACCTCTATTTCCAGAGCTTCGATTTTGTCTTTTTTTAACCTGGTCATGTTTTCCGGTGTGAAAACTTCTTCGAGGCCGTCTGTGTAATAGCTTATCACGCTGTTTTCATCTGCGGTATAATTCTCAGAAACAGGAAGGATGTTAACGATCTTAGTCCCTTTTCTGACCAGCTCTCCCTCTTCGATATAGTATTGGATGCTGCCCGAAGATGCTGCTGACACAACAGTTTCCCGGCGGATGAAATAGCAGGTTGCTTTTTCGGTAACCCGCAAGTTTCCATACTCCACCAGCGCAGTCTGCATCATGGCCCCGGTCACCAAGGGGTAGATGTAAATGATGCCGGCGAGTATCAGCACTGCGGCAATGAAAAGGTATAGAAGTATTCTTTTTGCCTTACTCTTTTTTACCGTTGACATGTATCCATTATATTCCCATTACTGCTTCCTTTCAAGACGGCAGATCCCGATCACCCGTTCCAGGACTGCCTTTTCCTGCTTGCTCAGAACTTTCTCCCGGGCAAGATAAGCTTCAAAAAGATCCGGCCGGCGGTGGCAGGTAAGAAGTAATGCCTGTTCGTATTTCCACAGTCGGATCAGATTATGGTCTCCGGATAATAATACTTCAGGCACCGTGAGCTTTCTGAACTCTCTGGGTTTAGTATACTGAGGATATTCCAAAAGGCCCGAGTAAATCGATTCTTCTTTATGCGATTCGCTGCTGCCCAGCACGCCGGGCAGCAACCTCCCTATGGCATCGATCAAGACCATGGCAGCAAGCTCTCCTCCGGTCAGGATATAGTCCCCTATCGAAACTTCTTCTATATTCCAATGATCCAGCACTCTTTGATCTATACCTTCATAATGTCCGCATAGCAAGACAATACGATTTTCCAGCGATAACTCTTCAATCAAAGCCCTGTCAAGAAGTCTCCCTTTTGGCGACATATAGATGATTCTGCCCTCTTTCGCCCCTATCGCTTCAAGAGTGCGGAATACCGGTTCCGCACTCATGACCATCCCCGCACCTCCGCCGAAAGGAGTGTCATCAGTCCGATTATGCTTGTCCATAGTATAATCTCTGATATCGGTAAGACGGATATTGATGATTCCGTTAGCCACGGCCCTCCCGATAATGCTATGATCCGTAACCGCAGAGAACATCTCCGGAAACAAAGTGAGAACGTCGATTATCATAATCCCCGCAACCCATCAATCAGTTTTATTCCAATTATCCCTTTCTCTATATCCACTATTTTAATGAACTCCTCCACTGCCGGTATGGGAAAAGGGTTGCCCCCCTCGAAAGGTTCGATCATATAAATATCCTGGGCGGTGTTTATTATCACTTCGCAGAGCCTGCCCACCTTCCTTCCCTCTTCGTCCACCGCAATCAGTCCGATCAGATCTTTGACATAGTAGGTGCCTTCCGGAAGGGGGGGGACATCTTTTCTATACATAAAAATCTCTTTGCCCCTGCAGTTTTCGGCAGCCGACCTGTCATCGATACCTGTTAACTTGAGGATGACCAATCCTTTCATATAACGGACTGCCTTGATAGAAAAAGGGGTGTCATCCATCAGAACATAGCCGATCTCTTCAAACAGCTCTTTAAAATCGGTGAAAGGATATACCCTGAGTTCGCCTTTCAGGCCTACCGCACCGGTTATTTTACCCAGCCTGTTTTTTTCCATATCACTTCGATTGCCCTAAGGTCCTGCATACTGAAAGGGCCGCCCCGGCGGCCCATTTTTATTGTACGATCTCAACAATGATTCTTTTGTCGGATTTTGCGGCAGCCGCCTTCACAACAATCCTTATTGCCTTTGCGATGCGGCCTTGCTTTCCGATGACTTTCCCCATGTCGGAAGGTGCGACGCGAAGCTCGATGACGCTGGCCATCTTCCCTTCTGTCTCTCGAACCTCCACGGCTTCGGGATGATCGACTAATGATTTTGCTATAGCTTCAACTAACTCTACCATTATCATTCACCGCCTTCGCTATTCGGTGGGCTCTGCCGGGTTTTCGATCTCCGTTGTCTTGGTTTGTTCTTTTACCGCCGCTGGCTTTATGACCCCTGTAAGATTGAAAAGCCTTTTGACCGTGTCTGTAGGCTGCGCCCCGTTCCCCAGCCACTTTTCCGCTTTTTCTCTATCGATTTTAATTTCCGACGGTTCTTTTAACGGATTGTAGTATCCGATTTCTTCTATGAATCTTCCGTCTCTCGGTGCGCGGCCGTCTGCTACCACTACTCTGTAAAAGGGTTTTTTATTTGCCCCCATTCTCTTAAGTCTGATTTTTACTGCCATTTTCTTTTCCTCATTTCGTTATTATGTTTTATTAAACAGAGGGACGCAATGATCCGCCCCTTCGATCTAAAAACCTCTGAACATATTACTCTTCTTATGCTTCGGCGCATTACTGAACTGCCTCATCATCTTCTTAGTTTCTTCGTATCTGCGAATAAGCTGATTTATCTGAGACACGGGCATCCCGCAGCCTGCTGAGATACGTTTCCTTCGACTGGCATTCAGTATACCCGGATTCTTGCGCTCCTCTTTTGTCATTGATCGGATAATCGCTTCCATGTGAATCATTTCCCGTTCGCTTTGGTCCATATCCACATCCCGCATTGCCCCATTCTTCATGCCCGGCATCATGGAAAGCATCTTGGCAAGCCCTCCCATGTTCTTTATCTGGCCGAACTGATCCAGATAATCTTCGAGAGTAAACTCGTTTTTCCGCATTTTCCTTTCTAATTCGGCGGCCTTTTCATCGTCATAGCTCTCCTGAGCTTTTTCTATCAGCGAGAGCATATCACCCATGCCGAGTATCCGAGAAGCCATTCGCTCCGGGTGAAATGGTTCCAATGCATCCATTTTCTCTCCGGTACCGATGAATTTGATCGGTTTGCCTGTAACCGATTTGGCAGAAAGGGCTGCACCGCCTCGGCTGTCCCCGTCCAGCTTAGTCATAATGATACCATCGATACCGAGTCTTTCGTTAAAACCGCCGGCGGCATTCACCGCATCCTGACCTGTCAAGGCATCTACAACAAGCAAGATCTCGTGGGGTTTCACCCGTTTTTTTATCCGGGCAAGCTCATCCATAAGATCGTCATCGATATGCAGCCGTCCTGAGGTATCCAGGATCAGAACATTATATCCTTTGTATTCAGCTTCTTTTAACGCCTCTTCCGCAATAACTTCGGGCTGTTTACAGTCCCGCATGGAAAAGACGGGGACATCGACGGACTTTCCTACGATCTCCAACTGATCGACAGCTGCCGGACGATAGACATCACAGGCCGCCAGCATCGGCTTTTTGCCGTTCTTTTTTAGCCATACCGCAAGTTTGCCGCAGGTGGTAGTTTTACCCGTGCCTTGAAGGCCTGCCATTAGAATGACCGTAAAACCTTTAGGAGAGTAGGTGAGCTTGCTGTTTACACCACCCATCAAAGCAGTCAGCTCTTCGTTGACGATTTTGACCACCTGCTGAGCCGGAGTGAGGCTGGCCAGCACCTCCTCTCCCAAAGCCTTTTCCTTGACTGATGCAATGAAATCTTTAACTACTTTAAAGCTGACATCCGCCTCAAGGAGAGCAAGTTTTACTTCCCTCATCGCCTCATCGATATCCGCTTCGGTCAGTATGCCCTTTCCTCTGAGCTTTTTGAACACGCTTTGCAGTTTTTCCGATAACCCTTCAAATGCCATTTGTTTATCCTTTTACTGACTTGTTTGAGCCTTGCATTTTTACACTATTGACACAGTTTAAGCATCAAGTCCTTTATTTCCGTCAGCTTTGAGGCGAGCTCCTTATCACCTGGGCGCATGAGAGCCAGCCGGTCTATTTCCTGATTTATATTTTTTATCGTCTTCTCTTCCGATTCGAACCTGTTTATAAGCCCCAGCTTAGCCTCGTACTCCCTAAGTTTTCTTTCTCCCCGCTTTACCGTCTCGTGGACGCCCTGCCTGCTAAGCCCGTATTCCTCTGAGATTTCCCCAAGACTTAAATTATCCTCATAGTATAGACGAAGGATCTCTCTTTGCTTGGGAGGCAGAAGAACTCCGTAGAAATCATATAGAATAATGATCTCGCATATATCATCAAGCATTACCAGCTCCCCCGCTTCATTAGACAGATACTAAAATAGCACAATCAGAAACGTCTGTCAAGTATTTTTGTTTACACTTATCTTTTCCCATTCGTCTTTTACGAGCGAATAGCATGCAGTATCGCGGATTTCACCGCTATAAATGCGGTTTGCCTTCCGAAGGATCCCCTCAAAATGAAAGCCGCATTTTTCGATAACTCTTTTCGAACGATGATTGGCCGGATAATGGTAAATGGATACTGCCGGAAGCTCCATCGTCAAAAACCCGCAGCGAATCACGGCCTCAGCCGCTTCCGTCATCAGCCCTCGGCCCCAAAACCCCTCGTCCATCGCATAACCTAATTCCATACAGCCTGTGCCCGGACGCTTTGAGTCTTCTTCCAAACCAATCGATCCTATCATTTTACCTGAAGCCTTGTCCACTATCGCCCATATATGATACTTGACCAGAAAAAGGTCTGTGATGATCTCAAGGGATTCATCAATGCTTTCATGAGGCTTCCACCCTGCATGGGGACCTACATTAGGGTTCTTTGCATATTCGTAAAGCTCCGCCGCATCTTCCGGGGTAAACCCTCTTAAGAGCAGCCGCTCTGTTTCTAAAGCTGCTGGTTTTCTGTCTTCCATAATAAAACTCCTGATATTGTAGTGTTTTCCGGCATCTTAATATAATAACGCAAAAGGTTATTGATTTCAATGAAATAGTGTCTATAATTATATAGATACGGCGGAGGCATCAACACGGGTTGCTGCCGTTAAGCCGCTTTTATACCAGTCTTGGGAGGCCTTTTTATGAAAGTCGCTATAGCAGGCGCAGGAAAACTGGGTTTTAATGTAACCGAAGCACTTTTAGGCAGCGGATATGAGGTCATGCTCATCGACAAGGACCCTGCTTTGCTGCAGAAGGTCAGTAACCAGTTCGATCTTTTAACTGTGTCGGGCAATGCAAAAAATGCCGGCTTGCTAAAAGATTTAGCGATAAAAACCTACGACTATCTCGTAGCAGTCACGGACAATGACGAGAAGAATATGGTCATATGTTCAATGGCAAAAAAATTAGGCTGCTCTACAGTTATAGCCAGGGTAAGAGACCCCGAATATGAAAATCAGCTGGATTTTATCAAAGAAGCCCTGGGCATCGATTACATCGTCAACCCGGATCTTTCAATAGCTAAAGAAATTTATAAATACTTGGTTGAAAAATACACCCTCACAAATGGATACTTTTCCGCCGGTATGACTTCTATCCTTGAATTTACTGCGGACCGCCTCCCTATCCTGATAGGGAAAAAAATTGCCGAAGTCGGCAAAATGCTGGATGATATGCTTGTGGTGGCAATATCCCGCAGCGGAAAAATCATCGTTCCGCGAGGAAATACCGATGTCTTGGACGGGGATTATCTTTACGTACTTGGTGCGGACGAAGCTGTGCTTAAGCTTAAGGATATCGTCCATGAAAAAGGGAAGTATACTGATCTTCAAAAGGTTATGATTGCAGGCGGAGGCAAGAGCGGTTATTATTTAGCAAAACTACTGGCTGACTTCAATATTTCAGTTAAGATAATCGAGATCGATAAGGCCCGCTGCCAATATCTCTCCGAACAACTGGACGATGTGCTCGTCCTGAATGGCGACGCAACGGATTTAAGCCTTTTGGAGGATGAAAATATCGATGAGATGGATGCTTTTGTATCAGTGACCGGCTTTGATGAAGAGAACCTTCTGTTGGCACTGATCGCCAGCCAAAAGAATATTGAAGACGTAGTCGCCAAGATAAGCAGAAACAGCTATAGGGAATTAATCGAAAAAATGGGGATAAGCATGGCCTTGAATCCTCTTGATATGACCGCCACGGAGATCCTGCGCTTCATACAGGGATCCAAGCATATCTTGTTCTCGAAAATGATACAAGGCCAGGCTGAGTTTATAGAAATCATTGCCGGTAAAAATGCGAAATTGACCGGTTCTCCCCTGTCGGAGCTGAAAATCCCAGACGGTATAATAATTGCCGCTATTCATAGGAACGGCGAGGCTATTATACCAAAAGGGAGTACGGTCATTGAGGAAGGGGACAAAGTAATTATCTTTTTCCTGCTTTCTCAGTTGCAGAAGCTGGAGAAGTTCTTCCAGACGAAGAAATGGAATTTTATATAATTAGAGAACGGAAGTGCAAAGAAATTGGATTTTCGTCTTATTACCCGCGTTTTATCTATCGTTATACTGATTGAAGCTTTTTCAATGGTGCCTGCGCTGAGCGTGTCTCTGATATATAATGAGCATTCAACAGCCGGGGCATTTCTTTTTTCCATTGTACTTATGCTGTTGCTTAGCATTGCGGGTATCTATTTTGTGAAACCTTTGTCCAAATCCGTCAATATACGGGAGGGGCTGTTGATTGTCGCCTCCAGCTGGATTTTAGCTTCTTTGCTAAGCGTGCTCCCATATATGCTTTCAGGCAGTATCCAAGGTTTTGCAGATGCCTTTTTCGAGAGTTCTTCAGGGTTTACCACAACAGGAGCATCCATTTTATCAAATGTTGAATCCCTCCCCAGAGGCATCCTGTTTTGGAGGTCTTTTACCCATTGGCTTGGCGGCATGGGTATTTTGGTTTTTGCGATCGCACTTTTGCCTTCCCTGGGGATCGGCGCATTGCATATCGCCGAAGCAGAGACTCCCGGCCCGACAACGGACAAGCTTACTCCTAAGCTTACAAGTTCTACGAGGATACTTTACTATATCTATATCGGGATGACTACTGCAGAGGTGATCCTTTTACTTTTAGGGGGCATGAACGTATTTGACGCATTTATACACACGTTCGGTTCCGTCGGCACCGGCGGATTTTCCTCATATAGCGACAGCATTGCACACTTTAACAGCCTGTATATCGAAATAGTCATCACAGTTTTTACTTTGATGGCCGGAATTAATTTTAACCTTTACTATTTTCTTTTTTTCAGAAACTGGCGTGATTTTGTTAAGGATAGGGAATTGCGAGCTTATTTGCTTATTATACTCTTTTCCGCTGTTTTGATCGCTGTTATCCTGTACTATTTTGGAATTGCGGAGCGCTTCGGAACCGCTTTGAGGCTTGCTTTTTTTCAAACCGTTACCATCATCACAACCACCGGTTATTCAACAACGGATTTCAACCTGTGGCCTTCATCGTCGGTTATGATTCTGCTTCTTCTTATGTTTGTCGGCGGTTGTTCATCCTCAACTTCAGGATCGATCAAAGTGATCCGCATCGTTGTGCTTTTTAAACTGATACGCCGCGGGATTTATAAAAGGCTCCATCCGACTGCTGTAGTGCCTGTCAAGCTGAACGGTAAAAATCTCTCATCAGGAGTAGTATCCTCGATCGCCAGCTTCCTGTTTCTGTATATTATTATTTTTATGGTCGGAACGCTGATCGTCTCTATCGAAAATGTTGATCTTATTACTGCTGCGTCTACAGTGGCCGCCTGTCTTGGCAATGTCGGCCCAGGCTTTGGAGAGGTGGGACCTTTGTCTAGCTACAGTCTCTATTCGGACGCAACCACTGTTTTTCTGTCATTATTGATGATTACAGGAAGACTTGAACTCTTTACCATATTACTGTTGTTTATGCCGGGGTTTTGGGATACAAACCGCTAGCAAGGAGATCGGAATGGGATTGAACATCCGTGCAATCGTTAAGACATTAAGCCTTATGCTTATACTGATAGGATTTTCTATGATGCCTTCACTGCTGATCTCAGTTTTTTACGGAGAATACAAAACAGCCGAAGCATTTGCCAAAATCATCTTCCCGGTTTTAGCCACCGGCGCTCTGATAAGCAGTCAAATAAAAATAATTCCGCATCAATTAAAGATGCGGGAGGGTTTTATAATTGTGGCTCTAAGTTGGTTTTTCGCCTCTTTGATCGGTAGTTTACCTTATCTGGTAACAGAAACCGTTGATGGCTTTGTAAACGCATTTTTTGAATCTGTCTCCGGCTTTACGACTACAGGCGCCACCATTATTTCAAATGTTGAAATACTTCCGAAGGGGATCCTGTTCTGGAGGTCCTTTTGCCAATGGCTTGGGGGCATGGGTATTTTGATTTTTGCCATCAGCATATTGCCTGCGCTGGGGATAAGCGGCCAGCGCATTGCACGGGCAGAAACGCCCGGTCCGACTTTAAATAAGCTCAGACCGAGAATGTCCGATTCGGCAAAAATGTTATACTATATTTATGCAGTCTTTACTATATCGGCCATATCTCTCCTGATTTTAGGAGGGATGGATCCTTTTGATGCTTCGATAGCAGCTTTCGGGAGCGTGGCTTCCGGCGGGCTGTCAAATTATAATTCCGGTATACAGCATTTCAACAGTGCTTACATAGAGTTCATCGCATCTTTTTTCACAGTGATAGCCTGTATCAATTTTACCCTTTATTATAGTATTGTACGGGGGCGCTGGAGAGATTTTTTTAAAAATAGCGAGGTTCGCATCTTCCTGCTTATTCTATGCCTTGCAACAGCAATAATAACTGCTGATCTTTGGCTTACCGGGAGCTATAATACTATTTGGGAATCGCTGCGATTCGGTTTTTTTCAATCCTCGGCATTTATAACTACTACGGGTCATTACAGTACGAATTTCAACATCTGGACCTCCTTCAGCAAAATGGTCCTTTTCATACTGATGCTGATAGGAGGATGCTCATCTTCAACGGGAGGCGGCATCAAGGTCATACGTGTAATTATTTTGTTTAAACTGATCAAGAGAAGTTTTCATGTGAAGCTGCATCCTAAAGCGGTCATCCCGATAAAAGTCGACGGAAAGATTATCCCTCCCGATACCATGGCCGGCGTGATGTCATTTTTCTATCTGTATGTTTTTGTTTTTATTGCAAGTACTTTTATTTTATCGTTAGAGAATTTAGACTTATTGACGACTTTCACAGCCACTGCAGCAGCCTTAAATAATGTAGGGACCGGTCTTGAACTCATTGGTCCCACGGGTTCATTTGCGCTCTTTTCAGACTTTTCAAAAGTCTATCTCAGTTTTCTGATGCTGATGGGCAGGCTTGAGCTTTTTACCATCATCCTGCTGTTCACTCCTTCTTTTTGGAATCCGGATCGCTGAGAATGAAGTTGATTTCTCTCGCTGCCCGGTTTACTGAATCAACCGCTATAAAAACCGGATCCCCTAAGGCATAGACCTTCCTGCCGTTACTGCCGATAAAGCGATATGCCTCTTCCTCGTATACGTAGTAATCGTCATAGAGAGTGTCGATCCTCACTAATCCCTCAATTGTATTTTCCAGCGCCACAAAGAAACCGAATGATGCCATACCGCTGATGATCCCGGGGGATTTCTCTCCAATACGGCAGCTCATATATTCTGCTTTTTTAAGCTTTTCCGCCTCCCGTTCAAGTTCCTCGGCTCTGCGCTCTGTCAAGGATGACTGATCAGCAGCCTCCATGGCTTTTTGCTTAAGGGTCTTTATCCGCCCTTTATAAACATCTCCGTCCAAAGTTTCTTTGATTATTCTGTGAATTAACAGGTCCGGGTATCTTCTTATAGGTGCGGTGAAATGGCAGTAGTACTTCATGCCGAGGCCGAAATGGCCAAGGCATTCCACGCTGTAAAAAGCCTTTTTCATGGAACGGAGCATTACTGTGTTTACGATGCGTTCCTTTCCAGTACTTTTGACTTCATTTAACACATCATTCAAGGATTTGGGGTGGATATGCTCAGGATTCCCTTTAAATGCCACTCCGAGATTTTGCAATAAATGCTTGAATTCCTCTATCTTTTCCGGCGAGGGTTTTTCGTGGATGCGGTAAATAAAAGGAACTTCTAAATGAAAGAAATGCGTGGCGACGGTTTCGTTGGCCACTAGCATAAACTCTTCTATGATCCGGTTTGCCGTCCTTCTTTCACTAACTTCAACACTTATAGGTATCCCAGCATCATTTAATGTGATGCTGGCTTCATCGATATCAAAATCCAGGCTCCCCCTTCCCTGGCGGCGGTCTCTCAGTATTTCAGCCAGTTCCTGCATAAGCATAAGCTCGTGATAGATATGACTGTACCGTTTGATCAGAGTTTTGTCTTCTTTTTCCAGCATGTCTGAAACATCGGTATATATCATTCGCTCTTTTGAGCGGATTATGCTTTTGAAAATATCATGAGAGACCACTTCGCCCCTTTCATCTATTTCCATGGAAACAGAAAGGGCAAGTCTGTCATGCCCCGGTGTAAGACTGCATATCCCGTTGGATAATTCCCGGGGAAGCATGGGGATCACCCAATCAATCAAATAGATGCTTGTCCCCCTCTTTAAAGCTTCTTTATCGATGGGAGCCCCTTCTTTAACATAATGGCTCACATCGGCTATATGGACACCCAGAAGGTAGTTCCCGCCGGGCAAACGTTCCACGGAGACAGCATCATCCAAGTCCTTTGCATCTGCTCCGTCTATTGTTATAATGCTCTTTTCTCTCAAATCGATCCGATCATCCAGGTCTCGTCCCTCAACGGTTTCACTGATGGATGAAGCTTCCGCAGATACTTTCCCGGGAAAAGCCTCGCACAGGTTGAAAGATCGTATCAATGCCCTGATATCCCCGCCGGCTTCGCCTTTTCTGCTTACTATCTCCTTTACTCTGGCCTCGGCCGGTCGATCTTTGACCGGCCACTTAATCATATCAGCCACCACCTTGTCTCCGGATCCTGCTCCGCCGAAATCTCTTTTAGCCACCACTATTTCTTCGGTTCCTCTCTCCGGTATAATGCAGCCCCGCCCTGCCCGGATAATAAAGGTGCCTACGACTTCGCTGTTTGCGCGCTCAAGGATTTTCTCGATCCTTCCTTCCATATTGATGCTGCCGTCTCCGCTGCCGGTGACCCGGACCGCTACTCTGTCTTTATCCATTGCCGACTTCATATCAGCAGATGAAATATATATATCTCGCCCCCCGGTTTCTTCTCTGTTGTCAGGGATAACGAAGCCAAAACCTTTGCGATGCTTTGTCAATACACCTTTTAAATATTTTTCTTTTTTCATAATTAACCTCTTTTAAATAATGAATTATCCCCCGGCTCATAGTTTAGCATATCAAATTACCGTTAAACAATCCCCGCTCTTATAAAAAACGTGCTTGCGGGACATAATAGTATCGGTCAGGGAAACCCGCAAATGACACGAGACAGGGAGGTTATTTTATGAAGGTCAGGGAATTGATGTCAACATCCATCATATCGGCGCGTCCGGATATGAGTATTTCGGAAATCGCTAAAAAAATGCGCCAGGCCGATGTGGGTGCGATCCCAGTATGCGATGACAGAGGCCAGGTCCTGGGTATCATTACTGACCGGGATATCGTGATCCGTGCCCTCACAAACGATGAACATCCGGGTACCGCAAAGGAGATCATGACCATGGATCCGGTTTACGCAACTCCGAACATGAACACTCATCAAGCTGCTATTCTTATGGCAAAGCATCAGGTTCGGCGTCTTCCTGTAATAGAAAATGACCGTTTGATCGGACTATTATCTATGGCGGATATCGCAAGAAAGCGGATATATGTGGACGAGGCCGGAGATGCGCTTTCCGCAATCTCAAAACCCGGGACCTTTCATTAACAAAGAAAAGGCGCCTTCTGCGGCGCCTTTTCTTATTGATTCAGGTTGTTATTGTTGTTGAGCCTGTTGTTGGTGGTATTATTGTTCCAGCCATTGTCGGCTCCGTTCCGGTCGATGCCGGTTCCGTTAATCCCATTTCCGTTGTTTCTGACACCGTTGTTGTTATCCAATACCCCGTTGTTTGGATTTGTGTTCGGGACTCCGTCGTAATTTGCACAGCTCGCAAACACTAACAGACCTAAAATCAACAGAAAAGCAAGATAAAATCTTTTACGAGTCATTCTTTCATCTCCTTCCTTTTCATGAGTTAGTATTTGCATTCTGAAACTTTTTACACGTAAAAAAATTACGCAAAAAAAAGGAAACTTCATTCGCTTATTTCTTCTAAGGATTTCCCCATAGTTTCTTTACCTAAGACTGCAACGACAATAGCTACAGTGGCGAAAACCGCTGTAAGCATAGCGAATACATAAACATAGCCCGCATCGGTACCATAAAAATTATAGATCACCGGTACGATAAACGGGGCGGTAAATGCTCCCAGCCGGCCGAAAGCAGCCGCCCATCCGGTCCCGCTGCCCCTGGCCACAGTGGGATATATCTCCGGAGTATAGGCATAGACGCATCCCCAGGCTCCCAGGCTGAAGAAATAGAGCAAACAGCCGTAAATCAAAACCTCGCCGGCACTTGCGGCATGGCCGAAAAGCCAGGCTGCCAATGCCGTCCCGGCAAAATACGCAGACAGCACCTTTTTCCTGCCGATACGCTCCACAAGCCATGCGGCGCTGAAATATCCGGGTAATTGAGCAAGACACATTATCAGAGTAAATTCAAAACTCTTAACAAGGGCAAAACCTTTCCCAACTAATAAAGAAGGCGTCCATAAAACAAATCCGTAATATCCGAAATTGACTCCGAACCAGATGACCCACAAGACCACGGTACTCCTGATATATTTCTTCGACCACAAATCGAAAAATGAAACCTTGCTT
>JAKJCD010000180.1 GCA_022706625.1 Bacillota bacterium
CATATCACCGACGATCATGGGAGAAGGTGCCCCAAGAACAACGGGTTTAATATGGTGTATCATCTGCTCCACCGTACAGGCAACGGTAGAGTCGTCACCGAGGACAGCCATCATTAGAGAATCTCCAACCAGTATGATCTCGATACCTGCTTTTTCAACCATTGAGGCCGTTGGGTAATCATAAGCCGTGATCATGCTTATCTTTTCGCCGTTGTCCTTCATCTCCTTTAGTTTTAAAGTTGTTATTTTGGCCATTTTTATCCTCCTTTGGTATACCCGGCGCGATCTATCCGTATCAGAACAGGCTTTAGAACAATCCTGATATCCTTCCTTTGTTATCCACATCTATAGACTCCGCGGATGGCACTTTCGGCAAGCCGGGCATGGTCATGATATCACCGGTTATAGCTACTATAAACCCGGCGCCGGCAGATACTTTTACATTTCTGACTGCGATCCTGAATTTATCCGGCACCCCGAGTTTTTTAGGATCATCCGACAGTGAGTATTGGGTTTTTGCCATACAGATCGGCAGCTGCCCAAAGCCCAAATTTTCCAGTTCCTCGATCTGTTTTTCGGCATTACCTACATAGTCCGCGCCTTCCGCACCATAGATCCCCGTTGCTATGGCATTGATCTTCTCTTTAACGGAGCAATTCAAATCATAAGCAAACCGAAAATCCTTTTTCTTGCTTCCTGCTATCCTCATCACTTCTTTTGCCAGTTCGACACCGCCTTTACCGCCCTTTCTCCATACCTCCGACAGCACGGCTTTTACATTTCGCTCTTTGCAGCTTTTTTCAATCGACGACAGCTCTGCATCCGTGTCCGTCGGGAACCGATTGACGGCCACCACTGCCGGTAATCCGAAAATTGCCGTCACATTATCCACATGTTTCAGAAGGTTTTCAATCCCTTTTTCCAGTGCCGGGATGTTTTCCTTGCCGAGGTCAGCTTTTAATACTCCGCCGTGATGCTTCAATGCTCTCACTGATGCCACGATGACTACAGCATCCGGCTTGATCCCGCTCATCCTGCATTTGATGTCGAAGAACTTCTCCGCGCCGAGATCGGCGCCGAAGCCTGCTTCCGTCACCACATAATCACCGAGCTTCAAAGCAATCTTTGTAGCCATTACACTGTTACAGCCGTGAGCTATGTTTGCAAAAGGACCGCCGTGTATAAAAGCCGGTGTGTGTTCCAGCGTCTGAACAAGATTCGGCTTTAAAGCATCTTTCAGAAGTACCGCCACAGCGCCCTGTCCTTTTATATCAGCTACCGTAACCGGTTCTCCTTTAAAATTATATGCTATCACAATGGAACCCACTCTTTTTTTCAGATCCTCTAAATCTTTTGACAGACATAGTACTGCCATTATCTCGGAAGCCACGGAAATATCAAACCCGTCTTCTCTGGGCGTGCCGTTGATCTTGCCGCCCAAACCGTCAACAACAAACCTGAGCTGCCTGTCATTCATGTCAAGGCAACGCTTCCATATTATCCTTCGAGAATCTATATTCAGAATGTTTCCCTGCTGGATGTGATTATCCATGAGGGCTGCTATCAGGTTGTTGGCCGTAGTTACGGCATGGATGTCTCCGGTAAAATGAAGATTTATATCCTCCATCGGAACCACTTGAGCGTATCCTCCGCCGGCAGCTCCGCCCTTTACTCCGAACACAGGCCCCAAAGACGGTTCTCTGAGTGCTATCACAGTTTTGTTTCCGAGATAAGACAATGCATCTCCGAGACCTACTGTTGTGGTGGTCTTTCCTTCCCCCGCAGGTGTGGGAGTAATGGCAGTGACAAGGATCAGTTTTCCCGAATCTCTTTCGGAAAGGTCATCCCATATGTTGTAATCTACCTTTGCCTTATATTTTCCGTAATTTTCAAGATAGTCATCGCTGATCCCCAGATCTGCAGCGATTTCGTTGATTTTTTTGAGCTTTGCTTCCTGGGCAATTTGAATATCGCTCTTGTAGTTCATTTGAGCCTCCTTTATTCTTACCTTCAAGACCGGGTCTCAAAGTTTTACGTCACCTAATTATAATAAGAGTATCTTTTA
Organism: Bacillota bacterium; assembly: GCA_022706625.1. Classification (GTDB taxonomy): domain Bacteria; phylum Bacillota; class Clostridia; order Peptostreptococcales; family Anaerovoracaceae; genus UBA1426. The sequence goes on from JAKJCD010000180.1 coordinate 2,066, forward strand.
CTTGCAACATAATTCATATACCTGCAAAAAATGACATAGGCGGGCAGATAAGCTTTATACCAAATCATCCGCATCTTGTTATGCCGGATAATTATTTATATTCTAAATACCTTAAATCGATGAAGTTGATGGGATAGCAGATAAAACCTTCGAGGTCCGAATCTACTGCGACATAATTGATTGGATCCATGATGAAGACGGAAGCAGCATCCTCAGTCAATATCCTCTGTGCTTCTTTGTATATTTCTACCCTTTTCGATGCATCGGCTTCATGGATTCCTTTATCGATCAACTCATCATATACGGCATTGTTAAAGTTAATGAAGTTTTTTGAATATGTCGAAGAAAACCTTTTCAGGATGCTGTCCGGATCCAGTTTGCCCGTAAGCCCGATAATGGTTGCTTCGTGATCTCTTGCTCCGTATACATCCTCCAGCCATGTGTTCCAGTTAACTACCTGTATCTTCATAGTAATGCCGGCTTTCTTGAATTGCTGTTGAATGATCTGCGCCGTGTTTACATGAATCGGGTATTCCCCCGGCACCTTCACCGTAAAAGTCAGATCCGGGTATCCGGCTTCTGCAAGGAGTCTCTTTGCTTTTTCAATGTCCTGTGAATAATAGTCTTCAAGATTTTCATACCAGTACCCCATGACAGGTGAGAAATTCGAATCCACTTCCGGGGCTCCGGGAGTCAGCATAGAAATTATTTCGGTTTTATCGATGGCATAATTCAATGCCTGTCTCACCCGTATATTATTAAAGGGTTTAAACTGATTATTAAGACCCAACAGCTGCACTGTATTCATGGGATATTGCTCCACCACAAACCCTTCTTCGGGTATTTGGGATACCATATCATAGGTGATCGACATATACTGGATCTCGCCTTTAGCCAAAGCTAAAACGCCCGCATTCAGGTCTGTAAATATTCTAAACTCCACATTGGAAAGCTTTGGCAGTCCTTCTTCAAAGTAATCATCATTTTTCGTAAGGTTCATGCCTGAGCCGGAGGTATAATCCAC
>JAKJCD010000181.1 GCA_022706625.1 Bacillota bacterium
CCGTATTGGTCATAAGCAATGTAATCTGACGGCACGAACAGCGGCTCAACATCCTTTAAAAAATCCCAATCAGCTTGAAAAAGCTTAATTTTTTTATCCAGTGAAATTGCCTTCAGCCATCGGAGTTGTAAAGTTGTCAGCGGCATCGTTGGAGCATGCCTGATCGGTGTTGTCAAATCGGAGAGCAACAACGGCCATTGTCCGTTTTTCAGTGCCGGAATGATTTCCAAAAAGCTTTCGGAGAAGGCATTGCTGTCGATGATCTCCTTCATGCTTTTTTCAGTCACTTCACCTGATATGGCAAGGGAGAGAATTTTTGCAACTGCCTGATAATAGCAGCCGTATATCTCATGAAATAGCATTACTCCTCACCTCCGATTCCATAAAGTAGATACATTTCTTCGATGTCCCGTTTAAATTGGTTTTCTACTGTTCGGTTTGAAAAATTAAGCGCTGTAATACGGCAAATAAAAGTACGAATCCACGGAACCATTTCCCATGTATCATAGACATCCGCCGAGAACCGTGCGGTATTTTTATTGATGCGATCTACTGTTCCGATACGCTTTTCACGCAGTAGGCGGCGATAAATGTATTCTTCGTTTTCGCCAATATGCAAAGTAAATTCGACGTGTTCCACATTTTTTCCATCTCCCATAGAAACGCCCCATAAATGCGGTCTGATCGATTCAAATATCGCCTTTGCGGTTTTGTAATCCGCCGCTTCGCCCTCCTCGACAGAAAGAATATAATCAAGACGGTAGGATTTGATTTTTTTAAACCGGGTGTTGAACCCAAACATGTACTGCCGTCCGTTTTGTACACTGACATAGATCTTAATCGGTATGATAGGAATATTTTCGCTGCGTTTTGCCTTGAGAGACTCATATGTAATATAAACGGAGGATTTTTTGCCAATCGCCTCAAAGAGTGCGCACAAGATCTCGCTGTCGGGTGCGCTGGTTATGTAATGGTGCTTAAAGGAAAAAATACTGCTCTTGTCGGGTATTTTGTCCAGCAGGAAGCTACCGATCACACCGCATCCACCTGCTTCCGAAAAGAATGTAATGGCATCTGTCAGATGAGATACGTTGATATCTGCTGTCCTTTGATAATACAGTTGCTTACCGGATTTCTGCGCATGAATTATCCCGAGCTTTTCATATTCTTTTAACTTTTTGCGTAGCGTGGAGATATCAAAAACAGCTGCGGATTCGAAATGATTCAGATATTTGGAATCAATGCGATCTGCAATTTCATTTAGGGAAAGAGAAATATCCGGCGAATGTAAAATGTCCAATAGGATAAAATGGAGAGTTATATCTCCATCGGTAAAGCTTTTTGCTTTAAATGCCTTATAAAGAGGATTACCTGACACACTTCGGCTGTCTATAGACAGGAATACGGTTTTGCCGCTTGATGTCTGATGGAAACCCATGTAATCGCCGAGATAGCTTTCTATCCTTCGCTTTTCGTTATCATAAGAACGGCTGCTTTTCTGATCGTATTTGTCACGTGTTTTAAAGCCGTAAACATAGAACTCTTTCATATAACCGCGAATTCGCTGAAAGTTTTTAATCAGTTGTGAATATGCCAAGATAATCCTCCTCTCATTTTACTTTTTTATCAGACTTATAGCTTGTTGCTATATTGGCGATTCCGTTACCAAAGCGGAAACAAATCAGTCTGAATATTTCATAATGCATCTGCAAAATGCGATCCGTACATTCGCCAATATTATACTCTTTAGATATAATGAAAGCACAACAAAATGAAGGAGGCATATTGCTATGCAAAAACACATTGTAGATGAAAAAACTGGGATTCCGTATACGCTGGTAGGAGACTATTACTTGCCATGGGGTGACCTGCCGGATGATGAACAGGAGCAGCGCCCAATCGGCATTTGGGGACAACGCCACCTGCGTTATATCAAGCAGTACCGCCAAGTGCTCTATACCGAGCTTTTAACTTCCGGCAAGTTAATCGCAACAAATATCCCAATGTACAAGAGAACACCTGCGACTGAATGCTGCATCCATCCGGTAATGTATGCGATCGGCAGCATCACGGCGCAGATGATTGCAAAATAGATTCCAGTTTGTTTTGCAATGCTCCACGAATCGATCTCCCAAATCACGGAGGCCATCGCAAACCCCGAGCCCATAATTCCGCACAGCATCGTTTGCAGTACGACAGCGCTCAATTCGCTGCCCATTGCGTTCAACAGCTCCGGTGTTACCGGGTAAAACGAGCCGTCACCGATGCAAACCGAGACGATGATCGTAATAACGAATCCTATTGTAATACCAAGAGGAAAACCGAGAAGTCCGTGTCCAATAAGCTTTTTCTTCATTTTAACCACCTCATATTCCTAATAACTGCTTGATTTCGGAGACATTCCGCCTCGAAACATATGTAACCGTACCGTTTGATAGAGTCACGCAGATCGTCCCGACAAAGCTTAAATCAAGCCCTTGACTTTCTTCAGATTAATGAGATCCGAGTTTGATATACGGACAAAGCATTTGCTGTCGAGCCTTGCTTCCATTTCGTAGAGCCGTTGGCGCAGCAAGTATTCGCCGTGTGTCGTTTCGGCAAACACCTTGCCAGACGCTGCGTATACCCGGATAATGTCGGACGGCTCCAGAATTATGACTGCGTCGTCCTTGAAGCCGGCAATTATCTGCGGCTGCTCTTCGGAAAGCTTTTGAACGACAGCGTTTACTTCCTCCGTCATCCTGTCCGTTACTACGATGACTTTTGGTTCTGTACACGCCGGTTCAATTTGTATTTCGACCTTCATTGAGTACCTCCTTTCTGCTACGGTTGCAGTGTAGAATAATCAGGAACCGATTTCCACCGATTCCCGATAGGTGGTCGTTTTTCAGGTGTAAGTGGGGTTATTGAGTCTGCCGCCATGCTGCGGTGCAATTGAATTTCTTCGGAGGGTACGCTGCCGGGCGTTTCCGCATACCGGCAGAGGCGCAGAACGCATTTGAGCAAATAAAAAGAACAGCCAGGGTTCTGTTTCCAAAACCTTGGCTGTCGTTGGTGGAGGCGAACTCGCGCGAACAACGCTCG
>JAKJCD010000182.1 GCA_022706625.1 Bacillota bacterium
GTCACGTATATCCTGTGTACTGATCAATCGAATCACCTCCGCAGTATACAATATGACAAGCAGTCCTCGATCATACACAAAACATTATAAACCGTCACTTATTCAGCAAAGCCTGAAAACCGCTGCTGTACTTAATAGTGCCGTCGGATAATACGAATACTGCCTCCGTATTTTCTAGCCCTTCTATATATTCCAGTCCTTGCTCGAAGGGCATGTTAAAAATCATTGTTGAAAGGGCATCCGCCATCCCTGAGTCTTCGCATATAATTGTTACAGCTGTTAAGTATTCCGAAGGCATGAGTGTTTCCGGATCTATAATATGATGATATCTTTTCCCGTTTACCGTATAATAACGGATATAGTCTCCGCTGGTCACAAGGGATCGGTCTGTGATATACACAGTGATAAGATCCGGTCCGCCTCTTTCGGGGTTTTGGACCCCTATGCTCCAGAGCTCTTGATTTTTTCCTTTATAACCAAAAGAGCGGACATTTCCTCCTACACTGATAAGTCCGTCGGTAAAGCCCTGCTCCATTATATATCTGCTTACCTGCTCCACCGCATAGCCTTTTGCGATACCTCCGACATCTAGGCTCATTTTGGAGTCTTTGAGGTAGACTGTATTGTTTTCCTCATCAATCACCATGTCGGTGATATCTATATGCTCGGAAGCAGCCAAAAGCAGTTCCTTAGGAGGGACCTCCGCATGTTCGGGATCATCTATTCCAGACTCCCGATACTCGTGCCATATCTTGAGCACAGCTCCCATGGCTACATTCATTTTGCCATCGGACATTGCATGGATTTCCCGGGAAAAGAGAAGCAGGTCTATGATGCGTCGATCAACTTTTACCGGGCCGATCCCAGCATTGTCATTTATTGTCTTGATATTGTTTACACCCTCATAGTTATTGTAGATATCATAGAGCTCATGATAAACTTCAAGTTCATCATGGATCAACTGTACATATTCACTGAACTCTTCCTTGCTTTCGGCATAGCCTATTATGCGCGTGACAGTGTCAAACAGCTCCAGGAATTCCCCTTCATAGCGCATTTTCTCCGCACTGCCGCAGGCTGCCGTATTCAGCAATAATAATATCAAGCCGGATAATAAAATCGTTTTCCTTATCAACTCAAAACCCCTAAAAGCAGGGAGGTAGATAACTACCTCCCGTTTCGATCCTTCTTTATTGTATTTGTTATTTTGCAAGGTCAAATGCTTTTGCCACATTGTTCATGAAGGGCCCGATATGAACAGTCACTGAGGCCGAAAGATCCGCATCGGCGGCAACGCCATCCTCAGTCAATGCGATTCCTTTGACTTCATCAGCGGTCTTGCCGACAACGTACGCGGCAAATGCGGCTGCCTGTTCATTCCACTCTTTACCTATGGAAGAAGCTTTAATCATACCATAAGCAGCGCCCAATTCGTTCTTTGTTTTGACCTCTGCTGTTAAATCGGTTGTAATCTTGCCTTCCTTAGTGAAGTTGATGTTGGTCTGGGATGCGTCTATGATGCAGCTTGTGATAACACCAGCTTTGTCGAAGGTCACCACGGCATAGTTTGTGTAAGCCTGGGCAAGGCCTTCCTCATCGCCGGCATCCTTGGATTTGTCGATAGTAGTCACGATGCCTACTCCCAGCCGGTCATCCGCCGATGCACCCATGTCCTCGGCGTTGGCAACGGCTTTTTCAATAGCAGCTACATAACCGCCAATGCTGACAGTAACGGAAGATGCAAGGTCTGAATCAGCAGGAGCTCCCTTCTCATTAACTGCAATGCCCTTGACTTCCGAAACGGTTTTGCCAATCACATAATTCGAAAGTGCGGTTGCCTGTTCGTTCCATTCTTTACCTATGGACGATGCCTTTTTCATGCCGTAAGCTTCTCCCAGCTCCTGTTTCCCCGGGATAACGGTATCAAGAGGGGTAACGATTTTTCCGTCCTTTGATATTTCTATCTTGGTTTGTGCATGATCGATCACACAGTTTGTGATAATGCCATTTTCATCGACGGTCACTGCAACGACGGTGGAATCAGCCTGTGCAGTTCCGTTTTTCTCATCTGCATCTACAGATTTGGCAGCGGAAGTAACCACCGCATAACCGGTTTTGACCGCACCGGCTGCAGGTACGTCTGTTCCGTCATCCTCCGGTGGTGTTACGGAACCTCCGCCGCAGGCAGTAAAAGCAAAGACTGCCAATACCAACACCAATATCAATGCTATTTTCTTTTTCATTCTTCTCCTCCAATTAGTTGTTTTTATTTCACACCAGCCTTTTTAGGGCCGGCAGAATAAACCTGAGCAATGTTGACGTCACTATCCCCGCTATGACTCCCGCAACCAGCAGCACCGGGAAATATGGTAATATATTCATACCCGCATACAGCAGGGTTATAACAAGGAATTGTCCTATATTATGAAAAACCGCTCCCAGGATGCTTATGCTCAGATAAGATATTTTCTCCTTGAATATCAAAAGCAGCAAAAGCATTACCGTTACGGATAGTATTCCCCCTGAAAGGCTCAAAGCACCCGCAATAATGCCTCTGGAAATAAATACAAACCCTCCTTTTAAGAAGGCTATCAGATAAGCCTGTCTGCCTCCTAAAAAGAAGAGCGCATACATGACTGCGATATTGGATAATCCAAACTTGACTCCGGGTACTGCCAGAGGAAGAGGAGGCATCATATTTTCCACAATGGCCAATACTAATGCAACCGCAAACATAAGTGCCGCCAGCACCATGCTACGTGTTTTATTAATTTTTCCCAGAGGATCCCGTTCAGTCATATGTACGGCCATCATCCCTTTTCCTAATTCCCGATGATGATATCGGCATCATCATCGCCTCTTTCCCCGCTCGGGACGATTTTAAGTATTATCCCGTTGGGCAGACAGGCTGCATATTCTCCGGGTCTATGGATCTTACCGGTTTTTACGCATATTTTGTCAGGACAATCCGAAGCAATAAAAGCAATGCTGCCTTCCTTATCCATCTTAAAAACCACGTTCGGATTCTGAGGAATCGAAAAAATCCGTTCTTCGGCTCCGTCCAGACAAAGTGTTTCAACC
>JAKJCD010000183.1 GCA_022706625.1 Bacillota bacterium
CCTATGGTGGTTATGGCAAGGAAGTCATCACGCAAACGAAGGCTTATTATTCCTATTATGGAGCCCAGTGCACCAGTGACCAGCATCGCTGCGGGCAGAGACAGCCAGAAATTGATTCCGGCATTGGTCATTATGGCCGCAGTATAAGCTCCGATTCCGAAGAAGGCGGCGTGACCCATCATCGATTGGCCTGCGTAGCCGATGATGATGTTGAGGCTCAGGGCCAGCAGCGAAAATATAGCAATGTTGACTGCAACTGTTGTTATATAATTACCCATCATACCACCCTCCTTATATATTATTGCTCTTGCTTATCAAACCGGAAGGCTTGATAAGCAGAACCAGAATCAAGACGATAAATGCAATGGAGTCCTTGGGAATGAATGCCAGGTTGTAAGCTGAAAACATTGTCTCGGCAAGACCGATGAAGAGGCCTGCGATAACAGTGCCTACCGGGCTTCCCAAGCCTCCAAGGACTATGATGGACAGCATCTTGTAAGAGGGGACCTCTCCCAATGCCGGTGTTATCGAATTATAAAGGATACCGACCATAATGCCTGCTGCCGCCGCAAAGCCGTAACCGAGAATATAGCTTAAAGCCATGGCGGAATTTGTATTGACACCCATAGCCTGAGCAATGTCGGAGTCCTCTGCTGTGGCGCGCCAGGCAAGGCCAAGCTTTGTCCTGTTGAGTATCAGCCACAGTATTGTGAAAAGAAGTGCGGTAAGAACAATAATAAGAATCCATGCAGGTACCACTGTCAGCTTTCCGATATTGATTACTTCGGTGCCAAAATCAACATTGTACGCTTTTGTTCCCGGACCGGCAATCAGACGAGCCAGGTCTCCCGAGAGTGTAAACAGCCCGACGCTTGCTACCAGCGGAACAATAGGCAGTATACGCGGCTTGCTTAAAATCGGTGCATAAATGAATTTGTGCAGCAGTACACCGATGAGACCTGTAATTGCCATGGAGATTAAGAAGGCCAGTATAAGATTGCCTGTCTTGAAGTATATGAACCAGCCGAAATAAGCTCCGGCAACGTATGCACCGGCATTGGCTATATCCAGTATGCGCAGAATGCCGTATATAAGTGTCGCACCCATGGCGGTAAGGGCATATACGCTGCCTATCATGATACCATTGAGTAATTGCTGTAAAAACATAGGGTCACCTCTTTTTCAATAGAATCCATAAGAGCGGAGGCACTTCCCACCACGCCGTGCAGTGGGCAGCGCCTCCGGATGTTTTCTGTCTATATAGACTATTTCGCTGATGGGGTAATGATGTTCAAATCTGTAATCTCACCTTTAGATGTAAATTTACCATCTACAACCTGCTGAATCTGTACAGCCTTGACAGCTTCGCCGTTCTCGGTGTAATTTATCAGTTTGCCGGTAACAGTACTAAAGTCCTTCAAACCGGCTATAGCGTCTCTCATAGCGGCAGGATCATCTGTACCAACCTGGCGGATAGCTTCAAAGAGTACCTGGAATGCGTCATAAGCGGAAGCACCGACCATGTCAGGTTCCATGTCATATTCTTCTCTGTAGCGGGTGATGTATTCCTGTGTAGTTGTAGAAACGTCATCACGGTTCATGTTGGTAGTCAGGTATACACCATTGGCATGCTCCCCTGCTGTGAGCAGGAACTGCCAGGAATCGGCACCTTCGGTTCCAAGTATAGGAACATTCAAGCCCTGAAGCTTGCATTGCTTTACTACTTCTGCAGCATGGGCATAGTAGTTGGCGATATAGATAAGATCCGGTTGAACCTTTTCTTTCAGCTTGGTTATGATAGCTGTAAATTCATTGTCTGAGATGGCAACCTTGTCTACTGAAACAACCTTTGCGCCGTTTGCTTCGGCATGGGCTGTGAAGGTATTGGCCAGCTCTGTACCGAAGTCCAGATCTACGGCTATGATGGCTATTTTCTTGGCGCCTAAGGTTTTTACTGCGAATTCAGCGCCGGCTTTGCCCTGAACCTTGCCCGGGAAAGATTGTGAGAAAATGAAGTCTCCGGCATTTACTACATCAGGGTGAACTGCATAAGCAGAAACCATGACCATGCCTGCATTCTGGATGATTGGAGCTGCAACACGGGTCGGCCCGCTGTAGCTGCCGCTTACTACCGCAACAACGTTGTCTTTAGTGGTTAGCTTTTCGGCAATGCTGACAGCCTGAGTTGTGTCAAGGCCATCGTCGTAATTAACCAGTTCTACCATGCGTCCGTTGATGCCTCCTGCCTCATTGACCAGCTTGACAGCGAGTTTTGCGGAGTTTTCCGCAGAGAGGCCGTCAGCTGAAGCTGCAGGGGAGGTCACGGGTGCAAAGAAACCGATTCTGATTGGTTCGGTTTTAGCCGGTTCTTCTGCAGGACCAGGCTCTGAAGGCGCCGGTGCCTCTTTGGGTGCGCATGCTGTAAATGCGAAAATCATTGCTAGTGACAGTATTAGTGCTAATAGTTTTTTCATTTCTTTCCCTCCATTTTTGATTGTTATGTTAATTAAGTCAAGTATTGTGAAACAATACAAAAAGTGTTTCTATAAAAAAGTATAAGACTTTTTTATAAGAAATACAATTTAATTTTGATTGCATTATTTTGGATTATGTAAACACTACAATAATAAATCAAATGTTGTATTATATACTATAAGTACGGAAGATTCATGTACCAAGATCCACAGAGATATTGTTTCCCTTGCCCGGATACTTTTATCCGCATTTGCGCAACTGAATCAATATGCGGAGTTGAAGAACTTTTTATTAAATAAACAAAATGGAACGCAGCCGTTCCATTTGTCAATATACTGATTTATTTTACTTCTATTGAGCATTTCCCTCCATCCCACAAGGTTTCCCCGACATTAAACTCTTTTGCGGGATCGATTCCTTTTACCATTCCTTCCATAGGATTGAGGCAGTAGATGCGGCACGGGCTGTCCGTACCCATTCTTTTAGCCAGTGCACACAGCTTGCAGACTTTTGATTCTGCTGTGAAACCCTCTTCCTTATTAAAGATTTCCCATGAAGCGCAGTTGAAAATCTCCGATAGCTTTAAGAACACTTCCTCAGG
>JAKJCD010000184.1 GCA_022706625.1 Bacillota bacterium
CAGCGGAAGGAGACGCAGGAGAAAAAAACAACAACCGGCTCCCTGCACTATAGAAACGGAGGATATCGATGAATAGACAAGAATCAATTAAGCAGATGACCGGGGCGATAAAGGCCGACAGTTTCCGGATGGCTGCCCTTCCTTTGGCGCAGCGCAACGAAGCACTTTTAAACATCGCCCGCAAGCTGCGCTGCCAGTCGGACATAATTTTCAAAGCCAATGCCGAAGATATAGAAAGAGCTGAATCGGAGCATCAACCGGGCCCTCTTTTAAAGCGTCTGCGCTTTGACAGCTCCAAACTGGAGGAATGCCTTGCTGGGATAGAAAGTCTCATCCAATTACCTGATCCTCTCTTTAAAACTCTTCTGAAGCGGGAATTGGACAAGGATCTCGTTCTCCATAAAATCACCTGTCCAATTGGGGTAATTGGCATCATCTTCGAATCTCGCCCCGACGCCTTGGTCCAGATCGCCACCCTCTGCCTGAAAAGCGGTAACTGTGCCATCCTAAAAGGCGGAAGCGAGGCTTTTAAGACCAACCGCACTCTTTATAATGTGATTTACACCGCATGCAAAGAAGCCGGCATCCCCGAAGGATTTCTTACTCTTGTGGAAAACCGTGCCGATATCGACAGCCTTTTGAAATGCGGCGAGGATATCGACCTTCTCATCCCAAGAGGTTCCAATGCCTTTGTACGGTACATTATGGACAATACAAAGATACCGGTTATGGGTCATGCCGACGGTATCTGCCATATCTATGTGGATGAGCATTTCGATTTAGATAAGGCTTTGCCTGTCATTATTGATTCAAAGACTCAATATGTTGCCGTTTGTAATGCGGTGGAGACTCTCCTTGTGCATGAAAGGGCAGCAGAAAAGCTCATCCCTCCTCTTTTATCAAAGCTAAAAGAAAAGGGTGTTACGGTAAAAGGCAGCCCCGACATACAGCATTTGGCACCCTGCGAATCCGCTGCCGACGAAGACTGGGAAACTGAATATCTGGACCTTGTCCTTTCCGTTAAAACCGTACAAAACATTGATGAAGCTGTTTCTCACATCAACCGTTTCGGATCCCATCATACTGATTGCATAATCACCGAGGACCCGGCCGCTGCGGAAAAGTTCATGCTTATTGTAGACAGCGCCGGAGTATATCTAAACTGTTCCACCAGGTTTGCCGATGGCTACCGTTACGGTTTCGGTGCCGAGGTGGGGGTCAGCACCGGAAAGCTTCATGCCAGAGGCCCCGTTGGACTAGAGGGATTGGTAACATATAAGTACCGATTATATGGCAAATCCCATGTAGTGGGAGATTATGCTTCCGGGGCAAAGCAATTTCACTTTAAGGATCTTTAACTGATTGTGTATTCTAACATATAAAAACCACCCGCATGATTGACCTTGCGGGTGGTTTTTATTGAAGGGGGGTATAACTGCTACATACAGTCCCTGATTGCCTCTTCATAAATCGCAAGTCCGGCATCCAATTGCTCATCGGTGATGCAAAGGGGTGCCAGGAAACGAATCACATTCCCGTAGGTACCCGCGCTTTCGAGGAGAAGTCCTTTTTGAACCGCATAGTTTACGATGTCGTTAACGATCTTGGCATTGGGAGTCTTGCTCTTTTTGTCTGTAACAAATTCAATACCGGCCATGCATCCCACACCGCGGACATCGCCTATCACTTCATATTTTTCTTTCCACATGTTCCAGGTTGTCATGATCTTTTCTGCGATTTTCCTTGCTTTTGCCGGATAATCTTCTTTTTCCATTTCCTCGATGACAGCAAGAGCCGAGGCTGTGGCAACGGCATTACCGCAATAAGTCCCTCCGATGGTGCCCGCAGTCACACCGTCCATGATCTCGGTGCTTGCTACAACAGCGCTGATCGGCATGCCTCCGGCTATGGATTTGGCGAGGGTGATGATGTCAGGAGCAGCCCCGGCTTCCTTCCAATAATCCGTGGCAAACATCCTGCCTGATCTTGCAAAACCCGTTTGCACCTCGTCCGCAACAAGAAGTATGCCTTTTTCGTCACAGATCTTTCTTACGGCCTTGACCCACTCAATGGGGGCGGGCACAAAACCGCCTTCGCCCTGAACCGGCTCCACAACGATTGCTGCCACATACTCTGCCGGCGACGCATCAATAAAGATCTCCTCTAACTTTTTAACGTAATACGCAATCGCTTCCGACTCTGTCATTCCACCGGGCGCTCTGTATAAATACGGGAACTCCGCTCTGTAAATACCATCGGGGAAGGGGCCCATCCCGACGGCATAGGCTTTTTTCGCAGTCATAGTCATTGTGAGGGTTGTTCTGCCGTGAAAAGCTCCGGTGAATACGATGATATTCGGTCTGCCGGTATAGCTCTTTGCAATTTTAACGGCATTTTCATCGGCTTCCGCGCCACTGTTAACAAGCATCGTCTTTTTTGTTTCACCTTTTACGGGAGCTATTGAGTTCAACTTCTCAGCCAGCTTGATATAGCCTTCGTGAGTAGTGATATTCATCATGGCATGAAAATATTTTTCGCTCTGCGCTTTAACGGCCTCTATGGCCTTTGCATTGCTGTATCCGATATTGAGTACGCCCACTCCGCCGATCCAATCCAGTAATATGTTCCCGTCCACGTCCTCAAACATCGCTCCCTCGCCTCTTTCGATGACACAGGGATAAATGCACTTTATGGCATTTGGCATGGCCTTAGCGCGTCTTTCAATTATAGCCTTTGCCTTTGGCCCGGGCAGAGGTGTTACAACTTTCGGTAATGCATTTCTTAACATTTGCGTATTCCTCCTTATTTTTCACTTGCCTGATGAGCAAGATCTTTTATTATTCATTAACTTGACTATGCAATTCTTATACCAAAAGGGCGGCTCTTTTTAATGTATCCCCAGTTCGGCCAGTTTCCGGTAAAGTGTAGCCCGTGACAGCCCTAACTCTTTTGCTGCTTTATCCTTCCCGCTGCCGGATGTCCCGTGCTTTTTAAGCTTACCGGTAATGATCTCTCTTTCCAGGTTCTTCA
>JAKJCD010000185.1 GCA_022706625.1 Bacillota bacterium
ACCGTTTCAATAGCTATCACAAAAAGCACTAAATAACCAGAATGGAAGCGCCCAACTGTTCGGCAATGCGCATAGCGGTTTTCCTGCTTGCCTCGGGGGTGATTTTTCCTGTGGAAACCAGCCAGTCCAGGGCGTTTAGAATTGCGATATAATCGGCGTTTGCAGTGATTTTATCATCAAGCCCGTTCATATCCGATCCCTCCTATTCAAATTTCATGGCGGCAATGCCGTGATATAAATTTTCGTATTCGCTATATTGGATTTCACCTTCCAGCGGGGAATAGAGTTCGATGCCAAGCTGATCCAGTCCCCGGATGAAATCCATTGTTTTCGCAGTATCCCTGCCCAGGCGGGAGACACTCACGACCAGCAGCACATCCATCTCGCCTTTCTCCGCGGCCTCCATGACCTCGGTCAGGCCGTTTCTGTCAAAGTTCAAGCCGCTGCCGGTATCCTGGGATTCCCCGACAACCTCAAAGCCCATTTGCTCTGCGTAGTCCAGCAGTTCTTTTCTCTGCCCTTTCAGGCAGCCATGCTGATCCTCCGGGGCATCAATGCGGCAGTAAGTCCATGCGCGTTTTTTTCTTCCATGTTCAGATCCCTCCATATTTAATAAAATTTTGGTTTTTGATCTCACAAGGATGCGGCAGGGCGTAACCGTCCTGCCGCATAGTTTCTAAGATCAAAGCAAAAATGCTTGTTCTTCACTTCAAGTCTGAGAAACATTTCCAGACGCTGTGCTTAATTCGACACTACTTCCAAGCACCGATGGCGGAAGCTCAAACTATCCGTGGTCAGCAGATATCACAGGAATTCCACCTCCCCCTCGACGAGCGGGCTGCACTCTGGGACCTAACCTCGACTGTGCAGGAGTATCATTGTCCACTGTCCGTTTCATTGCGAAACAGTCCACCACGGACTGTTTTATGGTCAAGCTTTATCGCTCGTCACCTTCGATGCCATCGTTTTTTCGGATGCCTGTCACTCATCCGAGGCAGTCTCCGCGCGCTTACCAATGTTGCTGCCGCTCATCACGGCTGGACAGCTAACGTATTTGAGCTTCCGGATATGGACGGCTTTACGCCGGCGTTTTTCAAAGAGCAAGAAGAAAATAAAAAAATCCCCTCACTTCTTAAGGAAAAAAGTGAGGGGGTGTACGGAATTATTTTTTATTTTTCTAAAAATTTTTTGAGCTTCTGAAGAATTCTTCTTTTCCGGTCATTCAGAGTCATTAACGGGATGCCTGATTCAGAGGATAGTTGACGCTCACTTTTCCCTTGAAAAAATAATGTGTGAATCAACATCCGTTCCTGCTCCGGGAGCATCTTCATGCATTGGTCCAGCTTGTCCAGCATTTCCTGCCTGATAATGCTATCTTCGATGGAATCCGCGGTGCGTGAGATTATGTACTCCACCTGAATACCATTTTCCTGGCAGGCTTCGATGGATACATGCTTTTTCTCCGCCAGCTTGTCCAGATACCGCTCCCGCTCCATGAGCCTGTAATAGTTTTTATAGACTTCCTCTGTGACCTCGACCCGTTCTTTCTTTATGACAATTGCATATTTCCGTTCCTGTTCTTTCATAGGGCTTGTCCTCCATTTCAAATTTTTTCAAGAAATGAAGAACAAACCGGAGGAGAGCGGCATCCTGACGATTTTGCGAATCGGTCAAAATGCCCGGTTGTAATTTGCGGTCGTAAAAACCAGTATTTTGTCAACAAAAAAACCGCAGTTTGCGGCAAGCAAACTGCGGTTTTTTCGGCTGTGTGACCTATATTTAGTTGATGGAAAATCAAGCACCCTGGGTCATTCCATGGTGGTGGAAGGTGTACTTCTATATTAAGGGCTACCTCAATAAGGGTATGCCATTTATAGCTTTTGAGAATAGCTATTTTAACTTTTTTCTATCATGTATCGTCCTGCTTCTCATCTTTCGCACCTCACACTCTCAAAATGAAAAACTCTGATCCGAATTGGCATGTCCTCAAAAATACTGTCGTATCCTGCAGAAATAAACAGCCTTGCCGTTCCTAAATATTACATTATTCAACAGCAAGGCCGCTGACCCAGACCCTCTTCACTTGATAAAAAAATCTGCCCCTCATACGTAGGGCAGATTTATAATATAATTACGCGGCAGCCAGGCTGTCATAGCGCTTCGTACGCACCTTAGACCCTATGGCTTTGCGTCCCTGTCTTTCGACAGGTTTGCCCTTAACACTGATTATTCAGTTTTTATTTATATCAACACTATATTTATTTATGTTGATTTTTATAGTTTAAATCAGTTTGGAGTTTCGGAGTAGCCTTTGCACAATTACTGCTACTTCTGCTCTGGTGATATTGTCCTTAGGCGCAATCAGCTTTCCACTCCTGCCGGATACGATACCTGCTTTCACACAAGAAGCGATGCTGGCTTTTGCATATTCAGCAGCACTGTTTGTATCGGTAAAGCTTGTCAACAGCTTATCTACCTCACCGTCTGCCAACTCCACTTTCGATCCGGTAATTTTCATTGCCCTAGCAATCATTGTCATGGCCTGTTCACGGGTAATCTTGTCATCAGGTCCGAATTTTCCATTTCCATATCCGGATATAATGCCGTATTCATAGGCAATGGAGACGGCATCATAGTACCAGCTTTTTTTCATAACATCAATGAAGGCCTCCTTACCGCTTCCTGGACTCATAAGCCCGAGCGCCCTGACTACAATTGCCGCAAATTCCGCCCTTGTAATGTCCCTGTCCGGCTCAAACTTATCATCACCTATACCGCTCACCACCAATCTTGAAGCCATATCTTCGACTGCTTCCTTTGCCCAGTGGTTTTCAACATCCTTAAAGGTTTTTGGGCTATATATGACCGAGTAGACGCTGTTGGTCAGGCTGTTAATTTTTGCATAGTATTTTCCGTCAATTACGGTTATAACCGTAGGTACATGAGAGAATGTCCCGTTTGCATTCATTATTATGCCTGTAGTGATTTTAGACGGATCAACGCCTTCGGGTATCGCTACCAGTC
>JAKJCD010000186.1 GCA_022706625.1 Bacillota bacterium
CGGAAGGCTCTTTTGCTTTTCCGCCGTAACTCCGGTTGATGTAATCTGCAAATCCCTGAGTCACTCGCCTTACGGTAAAAATATTCATGCGGTTCGTGCCGGCGCCCAGGATTCCGCGAAGCCCTCCTGTCCCGAAATCCAAATCCTTGTAAAAACGATCAACAATATCCTCCTTGGCTTCTTTATCGCCGGAATTCTTCACCAACCGGTCCTCCAGCGCTTTCAGCTCTCTAATGTGTTTTGGTTTCATCCCCGGATGGGAAAGCCACTGTTCCATCTTTTCCAAAGCATCGCCAAAACTGATTTGTTTATCCATGCTGCCATTCCCTTTCTCTAAGTCAAGCCTCATCTGGTGAGATTTTCACTTCTCTGATACCCAATTTTAGCACATTTCATTCCATGTGAAAACAGAAAGTAAATGACATTATATTAGCAGCCGGAAGAAAGATAAAGCCCGCTCCCCGCTTTTTCGGCGGCTTGCGGGCTTTCCAAGTCAGAAGAAAGCACTATTCTTCCATTAATTCAAGTACTTTGAATTTCAATTTCAATGTCTTGGGTTTTTGCGTATCCTCAAGTAAAAAACGATATTTCTCATCCAGAATTGCCTCTTTGTAAAGCTCCTCCATATTTGCGCCCTCTTCCGGCGTCAGCCCGATCAGGCAAAGCGGCGGAAATAGCACGCACCACCAGTTCTCACCCCGCCCCTCCCCTATGGTTACAGTCAAAGCATTGTAATTTCCGGCGGGGAAGGTT
This sequence comes from Bacillota bacterium, assembly GCA_022706625.1. Taxonomy (GTDB): domain Bacteria; phylum Bacillota; class Clostridia; order Peptostreptococcales; family Anaerovoracaceae; genus UBA1426. Next base: position 754 of record JAKJCD010000186.1, read on the forward strand.
ATTTTTCCATAGGTTTTCTTCGGTATAAAGGCGGTGCCCAACTCTGCCTTCACCGGATAGGAGCAGCCTTCTCTTTTTAGGATTGCTTGCGCTTCCTGTACGAATTCCGCCAAATTTTCCTCAATGAATTCTTTTGATCTGTCAATATCCAAAGTTGCCTTGGTCTTATCCGGTTTCACCATTGCCATGGTTTCCGCTGCAAGCCCGTCATTTATGCTGCGCAGAAGCCCGTCTCTTACCGTAAGTTTCAGTTGCTGGTCAGAGGGAGAGTTGCTGTTTGCAATCACGTGAAAGCGGATGAAATCTTCGTTGGTAAGAGTAGTGGCGCTATCTTTGAACACAAAGCAGCAATAGGCAAACAATGACAGCGCTATAAGAAACAGTATTCTTCTTTTTCTTTTTTTCACCTAATAAAACAACCCCTTTCATCAGAGAATGTTGCATTTCTTATTCTCTCCATAAAAGGGGCATTCTATAACCCGGTGTTAAATACTACGACATTTACCAAGGCAATTGATAACGAAAACTTTTACTTCCTACCTGACTATGAGAACTTTGGCTCCTGCTTTGATTTCTTCATGATCGGCCAAATCATTGACGGATCGGATCCAGCTGACCGGTGCGTGATATCTTTTAGCTACTTTCCAGACACTGTCTCCTTCTTTTGCCACATAGACTATAATGCCCGGTTCTGTTCCGTCCCTTCCTTGCCTTTCTTTAACACTGGCCATCTGTATCAAATCCCGTGATTGTTTATCGAATGCATATCCTGTAACTGCGATTTCGGCGTTTATAGCGATCTGCCTTGAGTTGATCTGATCAAACCAAAGATCTTTCAATACCACCCTGCTGTCCGGCTCCATTCCTTCCCTGCAGCCCGGCATATCAACAGACGTCTTGAAGACTGCTTCCTTTTCGATGCGAAAAGGAAGCTTCCCGCTTTCTCCGCCGATGCATACCAGCGTTACAGGCAGCACTCCTTCCACAATCACCTTATCCTGCGCCGCCTTCTGGCTTTTTATCATGCCGGAACCGGTGATATAGACTACTTGCTCCGCTTTGCCAAATTGTTCGGGGATCTCTGCGATCTCCCGCACCGATATGTCCGACGCGCCGCTTCCGCACAAGCAGTTTAACTCCTTACGGACCTTATCGTATTCCACATCTTTGGTAAAGTGGTACAAATCCGCAATGCTGTGTTCCCGGATCTGACGATAGTATTCAAGCGTGGTGGCCACATCCATGTTCAGGCATAAGACGCTGCCGTCGCCGTCTTCGTCGCGATTTGCCGTCAATGAGCAAGACTGTATATCAAAAGACACCTGCCCTGCAAGGAGAGGATTAAGAATGTCTTCATCCATCCTTATAAACTGCGTAAACTCGGTCTTACACTTACAAAATGCGGGCCGGCCGCCGCTTTTATTAAGGATGTTAAGATTAACCGCGGCATTGACCATAGCTTTTTCCCCGCTTATTTGTTTATTGTTTTCCGCAAGATTGATATTAAAACAAAGTATTTTATCGATTTCGGGAGTTCCGTCTTTGAGCCTGATTTCTTCTGATACTTCCGTAATCTCTGTTTTACGCAAAGCAATATCAGTAAACAGTATCTCGTCCTGCAAACATTGCACTTCCTCTTCATCGATGCCTTCGAAGAGAAGAAGCTCCTTATCGCAATACTCCCTCATATCTACACTGATAGCTGCACGGACCCTGAACTTCCTTTCGTTGACTCTTTCACACTCTATGGATCGCAGATTTGGTGAAAAGACGATGGTGGAACCCGGTTCGCCCTTCACCGTGCAGTCATTGCGAAACATGATCCCGCTGTCATATGAAATGATAACAGGTTCCTTTTCATCGTTTTCAGCCGTATATAAAGCGCGGCATTTCAAATCTCCCGTCAAGCGTACAGGCTGAGTACCATGGATCCCTGCTGATACGCTTTGCTCATTAAGATGACAACTGCCCTCGATGCAAAGCATTTGAACCATATCCGGTTTTGCGTCGGTTATCAGTATATCCTCTTCAACATGGATGACAACGGGATCGAGCCTTCGAAAATCCGTGTATTTTACTTTTCTGTTTTTCTGCTTGCCGGATACTGCCTCAGCTCCGACCGGCATAGGCTTTTGGACAAAGCTGACCGCCCCGGTCTCAGAAACATCCGAAGTCTCAATATGATCCGACGGCAGCTGTGCAGAAACAGGCATCGCTTCAAACACCGCCGGCTCATCGATCTGAGCTGAAGCCTCCGCCGGCTCATCGAT
>JAKJCD010000187.1 GCA_022706625.1 Bacillota bacterium
AGTTTTGCCCTGCCGCTGTCCTTCAATGCCGCGGCCAGGATCTCCGAGGCGCTTGCACTGCCCCCGTTGACTAAAACAATGACCGGAAATCTCAAATCCCCGCTGCCATCAGCGGAAATAGTCTCTGTAATAACACCTTGTTTTTGAAAATGAACGATGGGCCCTCCCGGCATGAGCTGCTCCGCTATATCCGCGGCAGTTCCCACATAACCCCCGGGATTGTTCCGAAGATCAACTATAAAGGATTTTGCCCCGGCTGCCAAAAGCTTCAATTTCGCTTCCTTAAATTCCAAATGAGCATCGCTGTCAAACTGAGCAATTCTTATGTAGCCAATATTGTCGGACAATAATTCATGGTTTACCGAAGCCACCCTGATTTTTTCTCTTATCATCGAAAAGGTAATGGTATTGCTGCCTCTTAAAACGGTCATTGAAACATTGGTACCATCTGCACCTTTTAAAAGGTTCTTGCCCTTTAACAGGTCAACGATCTGTTGGAGCGTCATTTCTGTCACATCGCTGCCATCGACGCCCACCACTATATCGCCGGACAGAACACCTGCCTTCTCAGCAGGAGTTCCCGGGATCGGCGCAACTACTTTGCAAACACCGTTTACCTGCTCCAGGCTGACGCCTACACCGTAAAACTCGCCGCTGACAGATTCCTCAAACTGCTTGCTTTCGTTTTCTGAGCCGTAGAATACACTGTAAGGATCACCAAGTGAATCTATGACGCCGCCCAGAGCCCCCTGTATCAAATCACTGTAGGAGACTTCGTCTTTATATTCCAGCTTTGTTTCGATTATTAAGTCTTTGATAAGCGTAAGTTCCTCGTCCCAGTCAATCTTTTCTTCTCCCGCAGCATAAACAGCCTGGGGCGAACCGGCCCATGAAAACACAAGGGTAAAAGAAGTGATCACCAGAGCCCCCACCAAAAGTATGGCGATGAACTTCGCAACTGCTTTTGTCGTTTTAGGATTCATTGAACTTTACTCCTTCATTTACTACCTGTCCAAAAAAAGACTATATGATTTCGATGTCCAGCCTGCTCCTGCCTTCGGACAAGCCCCTGAGACTGATGTGGTAATCTATATTCAGCGACCCCTTCGGTTCTTCCCGGCTTATGTTATTGACAACATCGTTTGTGAGGACTTCCATCTCCACCGCTCCGAAAGGCGTACCGTAATATCCGTTAAAACGCTTGCCTTTTTCAAAACGGATCTCAGTATCCAGCGGTACCGCTTCGCCGCAGCGCTTCATCAAAATCTCGTCGCCTTTAATGACAAGGCTTGTGGTACATCCTTCCATGCCGGAAAACCCGCTCTCATCGTATGACAGGAAAACAGTTCCGTCTTTCTCATGATACTTCCCTTCAGTGACCAGCTCCAGCTGGTCCTCCTCTTCCCGGGAATCACCGAGGATCTGTTTGCCTACTATTTTTAGCATGATGTCTTTCATATCCTAATTCCACTATCCTTTCTATCAAATCCGGGTATGCAACGCCCTCTTGATCCCATAACAAAGGAAACATACTGAATTTGGTAAAGCCGGGTATCGTATTGATCTCGCTCAGGAGGACCCTGCCCGTACCCTTCTCCATTAAGAAGTCTACTCTGGCGTAACCGCTGCAATCTAACAATCCATATGCTTTTACCGCGATATCCCGCACCTCTTGGGCTTTTCCCGGCGATATGTCTGCAGGGATGCACAATTTAGATTCTCCGCCATCAAAATATTTCGCCTTATAATCGTAAAACTCCGATGAAGGTATGATTTCTCCTACGCAGCTGACTATCGGACTATGGTTCCCCAATACCGCTGTCTCAAGCTCCCTGCAGTCTATCCCTTCCTCGACAAGAATACGGTGATCGTATTTTGCGGCATTTTCGATGGCTTGTTTCAGCTCTTCCTCAGTCCTGACTTTTGAAATGCCTACGCTGGACCCCATGTTGGAAGGTTTTACGAACATCGGATATCGGAGCTTTCCTTTGATCTCGGCCAATACCTCCGTTTCCCTCTCGTCAAAATCGGGTTTTGTCAGAGCTGCATAAGGCGCCTGGGGCAATCCTGCCTTTCCGCAGACGGCCTTCGCCAGGATCTTATCCATTGTCAGGGCCGCTCCGGTCACTCCGCTTCCCCCGTAAGGGATGTTTATCATTTCAAATAGCCCTTGTATGGTGCCGTCCTCCCCGTTGGGACCGTGGAGTATGGGCAGTGCGAAATCGATCAGCTGTTTCAATGAATTTCCGCCGCTGCCGAGTATCTCTATTTTATATTTTTCGGGGTCTTTCGCAAGAGCTTCCTTTGCCTCCTGCTCCCATCTGCCGTTTTCGATCAGTTCAACAGGGCCGTCAAAGAGATACCAGTCCCCTTCTCTGGTGATGCCGATCTTTACCACCTCGTACTTGCTCTTATCTATAGCATTGATCACGGAAGCTGCGGACATGAGCGAGATCTTATGCTCTCCGGACCGGCCCCCGAACAGTACGCCGATTTTTATCATTGCGGATCTCCAATCTTAATTTCCTGAAATTTATTTTAAAGGATTCTCCTCCCTATGGTTCATCCTATTTATATATTTCCGTATACAACTTTTTAGACGGTCTTTTTTTTATCCGGTTCCGGATTCTATCATTTCTCTTTAAGAAGATCGCGTATTTCTGTTAAAAGCTGCGATTCGCTAGGCGCTGCCTGCGGTGTATCCTCTGCAACAACCTCCTGTTTCCTTCTTAATTTATTTATCATCTTTATCGCAATAAAAATAGAAAAGGCAATAATTATAAAATCGATGGTCACCTGGATGAAATTGCCGTACATTATGGCCGCCTCGGCCACTTCTTCTCCTGCTTCATTTACGCCCGCCGGGGAGAGGATGATCTTCAAATCGGTAAAATCCATTCCCGCCGTCAGAAAGCCAAGGATGGGCATCATCAGATCCTGTACCAAGGAGGTGACTATTTTCCCGAAAGCGCCTCCTATGACGACACCCACAGCCATATCCATCACATTGCCTCTTAATG
>JAKJCD010000188.1 GCA_022706625.1 Bacillota bacterium
GGAAAGACAATGCCAATAGCATCCTGTGAGCCGCTGACGTAAGTGGTCCCGGGCGGATTCTCCAGGCAGAAAAGCGTACGTGCCAGCAGGTGAGGATCACCCTCGGGAATATCTGTATGCCACAGCTCTATGGCCTTCCTGCGGGTTGAACTCGACATCCCGCTGCGGTCATTGAACTCCAGGTCGGGCTCAATCGAGATAGTCAGCACCGCCCCGGGCCAGAATTTCGATACATACGGCTGATCAAGCCATCCGCCGGCCAGGTCAAGACGGTACGGTATGCGGCACTCGCTGCGCAGGGCCGTGGTGCTCCGGGGCGGCAGCCCGTTCACCGGCACCCTCCGGCTCACCACCAGCTCTATCCCCAGCTCATCGCAGAGCCGCTTCTTGTCGGGGGTATAGCCATCCTCATTGACAAAAAAGATATCGGGACGGATCTCCCTCAGCTCCTCCTCAAAATCCAGCAGCCCCGAGCCCCTGTTGATCCAGGCGTCCTTCACGAACCGGAGCGATTTTATCATATATAGCCTCTCGCGCTCGCCGTTGACGGTGCGCCGGCCTTTCAGGTCATTTATGGTGCGGTCCGACCCGATACCCACGTATAGGTCGCCATGTGTGGCCGCCTCCTCGAAGAAGGCCACATGACCCGAGTGGAGCATGTCAAAACAACCGCTGACGAATACTTTCTTTGGCATACAATTCTTGATGGTCTACGACCATCACTATATATTAACGTCTTGTTCTACAATTCTTTATGCTCTACGAGCATACATTGCCAACACTACTGCCAACTGATACTGCCGACTGCCGACTGGTACTGCCGACTGATACTGCCAAACGCCTCCTGAACGTATTTCATCTCCCCGCCCCCCATGTGCGGACTGCACAGATAATTCCTTTTTGCCATACTAACTCAAAATAATCAACTGTATATAGGATACTCCCTGTAGAGCTTCATCAATCCGATAGTCTCCGTCCGCAGCTTCGTGCGCACAAAGATCTTTATCTCCTCATCCATCAGTTCACCCATCCCCTGAAGTAAACCCCTGTCGCTTAAACCCTCCAGACGGTCAAGACACAACTGTAAATAATCAGACATCGGCATTTTCATCCTCGATTCAACTATTTCCTTATTAACAGGAGTCCTTTGAGCCATGAAAAACCAGCAATCAAAAAGATCCCTGCCTGCCATCGACTTGCGGTCAAGCAGGGCGCACAGCTTGTGTGCAAACATATCCGGCATGACCATAACTCTTACAGTAATCCCCAGAAAATCCCTGAGTTCATAATGATCATCAAATTGCCTGTTTGATATCTCGATTTTAAGCCTCCGTTCTCCGACTCCGTAATTCAAAACAACAAGCATCCCGTGAAACTTTGATACCTCATCGAAAATTGTCCCGTAGCGTGTAAGTATTTCCCGGACTTTCTCATTAATCTCTTCTTCCTTCCCGGGACATAAAAGATTAAAGTCAAGGTCCACCGAAAACCGGGGCAGGTCATGGAATAACATGAGTGCGGTCCCACCCTTGAAACCAAGGCAGGCAGATAACCCGGGATCAGAATAAATGTCCTTCAGAATCTGGACGAGCAGGAACTTATGCTTGTTAAGATCAGTCATTGAGCATCAACTTCGTCACCCTTTTAGTAAGGGCAGCATTCTGGTAAACCGGGAGCAGTTCAGAGATCATTCTCCTGTTCAGCGGGTGCAGGTTATCAAAATAAAAATCCCTGTCGAGATAGCAGAGGTCAAGAAATGCCCTTTCCGCCGTAGCGATATTGATACCTTTTTCCCTGAGGATGCCGCTGGTATTGACAAGGACGGAGCCCTTCATTTTTCTGTAAACAAATGCCTGTCCGCCGATATCAACAGCCCGGCTCAGATAACTTACCGAGGTCACTGCAGAATCATACTGAAAGATTATCCCGGACCTTTGAAGAACATATTGCAGTGAGAGGTAAGAAGGTGTATATAGTTTGCATGCGATCTCTTCAGCCGTAAAACCCGGCTTCGCATAGATGCCTTTCCGTGGATTGAGAAGCCTTCTGCTCCTGACGTAGTAATTGAGCCTGGCGTTCAGTGAAGTGAAATCCGGCTCATTTACAAGCATGGCAATATCCTTCAGCCTGTATACCGATGCCTGGTCTCTGTAAATAGCAAGCAAAATATCATTGTTCGTGTTTTGGGAACTATTCATTAGAATAATTCAAATGTTCAGTTCACGAATATACAAAATCCGCAAATGATCAAAGTCTTTTTCGATTACAATCGCAAATTATTATGTTTTCTTTGATTATGATAAAGCCGTCAGACCCTTCTCATCTGCCTTCCGCCCATTTATAGAAAGGAAGAACACTGACTGTCTGATTCCTTTCGTTTGTAATGTTAACTATCTTTCGTTAGTAACGAATACTCTTGATTATTTCATCCTGTTAAACAGGTTTTTTCTTTATTTACCCTTTGTCAAATGCCTTATCAATAATTTTCCTCGCATAATCAACCATGAACAGGGGAATGTTTATCAGACCCTCATCTTTCTTGAGATTGCGAAGGGAAAACCTGACACTGAGTCCTGGTGTGTATTCTTTTTTGTAATAAGCCAGGCTTTTGCTCCTGATATTTTCATCAGATTTTACCTCAACAGGAATGACCTGGTTCCTGTATTGAATAAGGAAATCAACCTCTGCTTTGTTTCCTGACCGCCAGTAACGGGGTATTGGTTCAAACTGACCGGTCAGACCTGACAGGATATAGTTTTCCGTAAGCGCTCCCTTGAATTCTGTGAACATGCGATTCCCTTCTGAAAATGCAACAGGATCCAGCAGGGATAGCCGGCGAAGCACTCCAACGTCAGGGAGATAGACTTTAAACGCAGTCAGATCATCATATGCTGTCAAAGGGATGCCTGGCTTTTCTGAACAATATACTTTGGTAACCAGGCCTGCATTGCTGAGCCATAAGAGGGCATCTTCATACTCCCTGGCCCTGGCACCCGGTCTGCCTGCCTGGTAAAGGA
>JAKJCD010000189.1 GCA_022706625.1 Bacillota bacterium
TGGGAACATATAAAGAATGAGGGGCGGGATACCCTCATCCTTTCTTTTGAGGAAATCGGGAAAATTGCGGGAGTTCCGATCGATCACTCTTTCCTGAATTACAAAAAGGAATTGCCTGATCACGGTTATCAGGTAGACAAAATTTCTTTAAAAAATCAGACTGTTACATTTATCAAAATTAAAAGCCCCGCAGCTGACAGCCGCTCTGAATAATTCAAAAACTTATGCAAAAATAAAATACCATTTTAAATTTGCATAAGTTTTTGTTTGCCAGTTTCACTCTGCGCGCGGAAACGCGGATTTGGCTGTTGCAAAACCCACTAGTAAGTTAAATATTTATATCCGCATAGTATGTTAATTTGATCAACTGTAATTTTTTATATGCCTTGTTGCCGCCAAAGATGATAATATTTGATATAAACTTAGGCATTAGATTGACTTAACTAAAAACTTATGCAAAAATAAAATACCATTTTATTTTTGCATAAGTTTTTATTGTTTGGAGGTCTGTTTATGTACATTTCAAGAACGATCGAAGATACGGTCCGCAACGTCAGCAGTACATATCCTGTCCTTTTGATCACAGGCCCCCGCCAGGTCGGGAAAACTACACTTCTTCGCCACCTGGCCGAAAAAGAGAGGAAATATGTCAGTCTCGATGACCCGAAAAACAGGCACCTCGCAGTAAGTGACCCGGCTCTTTTTTTTCAGCGCTTCACGCCTCCTCTTATCATTGACGAAATACAGTATGCACCGGAGCTTTTGCCATACATTAAAATGTACGCTGATGAGCATAAAGTAAACGGTGATTTCTGGCTTACCGGCTCACAGATGTTCCACATGATGCAGAACATAAGCGAGAGCCTTGCAGGCAGGGCAGGCATCCTCAATCTCTTCGGCCTTTCAAACAGCGAGTTGAACAACAATCACTTTGGCTGCTTCACGACAGATCCCGGGGAACTTCTTAAAAGGCTCCCTTCAGCAAAAAAAATAGATCTGATGGAGACATTCGGCTCCATATTCCGCGGATCCTTCCCCCGTCTGTACGAAAACCAACAAGTAAGGCGAGATACGTATTACGAATCCTATATCGGTACATATCTGGAACGGGACATAAGAGACCTTACTCAGGTAGCTGACGAAGGGACGTTTTACAAGTTCCTCTGTATAGCCGCTGCCAGGACCGCGACGACAGTTAACTACAATGCCATGGCATCAGAGTGTGGTATAACTGCACCTACAGCAAAACAATGGCTTTCCCTGCTTGTAACTTCCGGGCTGGTAGTTCTTATAGAGCCATATTTCAACAATTTGCTGAAGCGCGTAGTCAAATCTCCCCGTATGTATTTTATGGATACAGGGCTGTGCACATACCTCACGAAATGGAACGATGTCGAGGCTCTTGAAGCAGGAGCGATGAGCGGGGAGTTCTTTGAGACCTGGGTCGTCTCAGAGATATATAAAAGTTTCATCAATAATGGCAAAAGGCCACCCCTTTATTACTACAGAGACAGTAATAATAAAGAGATAGATCTGATACTTTATGAAAACAATACGCTCTTCCCTATCGAGATCAAAAAGAGCGCATTTCCGTCTAAGGCAACGAAAAACTTCAACGCACTGGATCCTGTAACGAAAGAGGAAGAAGTCAGCGGAGAAAGGCGCATAAGGACGAACATAGGCACAGGCGCAGTTGTATGTCTTTGCTCAGATCTTTTGCCTGTCAACAAAAAAAACTGGTACGTACCAGCCTGGCTGATCTGACTTTTTTGTTGCCAGTCATAGATTTTATGAAGGGAAATTATTATGTGTTGAATAATTAGATGTTGTTTTAGGACTAAACACTGCAAAATTTATTTTATAAAATCACAGGAAGGGCGTGAAAGAATGAGCGCACACGAAATCAAAATAGAACTTAAAGATTCCGAACCTCTTATCTGGAGAAGAGTTGTGATCCCGACAGAAATGACTTTTGAAAAACTGCACATGGCAATACAACTTGCAATGGGTTGGCAGGATTATCATCTTTATTCATTCGAAATACCGGATCTCAATCATAAGATAGTCTGCGATGAAGAAGGTTATTGCGACTTGCAGGTTTGGTGTAAAGAAAATCAAGGACAGATCGAACGGGGAGAGACCGACGGATATATAAAAAAAATTGCAAAAATGAAAGTAAAGAAGTCATGGAACACAGAAATCGATCCGTATTTAAAGAAGGTCAAAACATTCCAATATACCTATGATTTCGGTGATTCGTGGGAGCACAGTATTACTTTTGAGTCAATTTATGAAGATTGGAAAGTAAGCCATCCTATAGTAGTAGAAGGTAAAGGGGCGTGCCCCCCTGAAGATGTCGGCGGGATAGGGGGATATGAAAGATTTCTCAGCGCATTGAAAGATACTCATGACCCTGACCACAGAATGATGAAGGAATGGGGAGAAGGCCAGCTTTACCGGCCCTTTAGCCGTAAAGCGACAAATTACGCTATGATCTATGCTTTTAAACTTATTCATCAGGCGGACCTTTAAAGAATACAAACATCAGTACTATTTAACCGATGCAACATTGGATGGTTCGAACTTGTAAGGGATCCTTACAAGTTCGAGTCTAATATTCTTTCAGTGCTATACTCATGGTTCAAATGACCGTAAAGGAATGTTTGTTTTGCCACAGCCTATTGACATGCTTAAAAATATTTTCGGCTATGCTTCCTTCCGCCGCGGGCAGGAGGAGATCATTGACAACATCCTTAAGGGCAATGACGCACTGGCGATAATGCCGACAGGGGCAGGAAAGTCTCTCTGTTACCAGATCCCTGCCATTTCGAGCAAAGGAGTTTCCATAATCATATCTCCGCTTATCTCCCTTATGAAGGATCAGGTAGACGCCCTTCGACAGAGTGGGGTGCAGGCCGCTTCGATAAACAGTTCCATGACATGGGACGAAGTGGTCTCCATATTCCGCTTTGTGAGCAATGGCAAAATAAAGCTG
>JAKJCD010000018.1:0-249 GCA_022706625.1 Bacillota bacterium
CTTCTTTATAGTCAAAGGATTTGCTTTCCGGCCGGCCTGCTGCCGACATATTTCCTAAATTAATCCGATAAAATAATATAAAGCAATATTACAATAATGTTACGGCGAAGTCAATACAAAAGCGTTGATTCTTCCTTCCGAATAATAGCCCTCATTCTTCCGATTCCGACATAAAAACCCTTTTCATTATCTTTGCTTCAAGGGGTTTATCTCTCGCATCCCTTGGCGAACTGACGATTGCATCGGCGG
>JAKJCD010000018.1:286-10051 GCA_022706625.1 Bacillota bacterium
TATTGTCCGTCTAAATAAGGGGCGTCGGCTACCATGATGAAAAACTGAGAGCCGGCCGAATTGGGGTTCATTGCCCTGGCCATGGAAAGCACTCCCCTTTCATGGTGGAGATCGTTGGGGCAGCCGTTAGCCGAAAACTCCCCTTTTATCGTGTGCCCCGGCCCCCCGGTGCCAGTTCCCTCAGGGCAGCCTCCCTGTATCATGAATCCGGGGATGACTCTGTGGAAGCACAATCCGTCATAAAACCCCTTTTCGGTCAATTCGGCGAAATTTGCCACTGTCAGCGGAGCAATATCAGGATAAAGCTCAGCTTTCATAATTTCCCCATCTTCCATTTCTATCGTTACGATTTTTTTCATGCAAGCCTCCTTTTGCATAGGAACGGTTTCCCGCCTCCCGGATACTTTTCGCCTCTTATATCGAATCAATTATAATATTATACGCATTATATGCTGTATTGCTCCCTGTTTCTATACACCGAATGGATCCTTGGTTTACCTTTTTCGTATCTGTCTAATATATCCCAAAGCTCATCTTTTAAAAACGGAGGATAAAGATGGGGCATCGATCCTATCTCGCTGCGGCTCATAAATCTAATATCTTTAAGTACCTGGCTGTCCCGCTGCAATTCCGGATCCTGTCCGAGCTTACACTGCCCGCCCTCAACAGAGGCAGTAAAGTAATTTACAAACCTCTGCCCTCGAGTCGGCGAGACCTCCTCTATATGCCAGATCAATTCCTCCACACTGATACTGAGGCCGGTTTCTTCAAGAACTTCGCGCTTCGCAGCCTCAACAGCATTTTCACCTTCTTCAATGGCGCCCCCGGGCAGCATCCATATGTCCCGGCCTTCATGACGCTGGCAAACCAAAAGCACACGGCCCTTCTCATCCTTTACGATGACTCTCACTCCACCGAACCACATATTTCCCTCCGGCTGCCAAAGCTCTTTTATTACTCTCTCCCGCTATTTGATATAGGGCCTCGTAAGCGAAACGACCTCGGCTATAGCATCGGCAACTGTCTTTTCTGCAGCTTTTTCTTCTTCCCTGAGCTTATACTCTACGATCCCGCCTGCTGCCTTTCGCCCCACCGTTATTCGAATGGGTATACCGATGAGATCAGCATCTTTAAATTTGACCCCCGGCCGTTCGTCCCTGTCGTCCAGCAAGACTTCCGCCCCTGAGGAAACCAGCTCCCGGTAGATTCCCTCCGCGATCTGCATCTGCTGCGGTTCTTCACTGTTTACAACGGTTATGATGCAGTGGTAAGGAGCCATGGCGAGCGGCCAGATAATACCGTCTTTGTCGTGGTGCTGTTCCACTATAGCTGCAAGAGTACGACTTACGCCTATTCCATAGCAGCCCATGACTATGACTTTTTCCTGCATATTCTCATCTTTATAATATGCATGCATAGCCTCGCTGTATTTCGTGCCCAGCTTAAATACCTGGCCCACTTCGATCCCTCTGGTTATTTTTATAGTGCCCCCGCACCTGGGGCACGGATAACCTGCCTTGACCAGTTTGATATCAGTAACTATGTCCCCGGTATAATCGCGGCCGTAATTGACGTTCAACATGTGATGATCGGTTTTGCAGGCGCCGGCACAGAGATTCTTTGCTTTTGTCAATTCACTGTCTATAACGATCTTACAATCATGCAGGCCCACAGGTCCGGTAAACCCTCCAACAGCGCCCGTTTCCACGCCCATGGCATCCTCGTCGGCAAATTCGATGGCATGTTCGGGAATATTGAGGGCATTTATGAGCTTCGTCATATTCATCTCCCTGTCCCCTCTCAGAAAAGCCGCCACATAGCGGTAATCCTGATCGTAGACTTGAAAGAGAAGAGCTTTTATCGTTTTGGAAGCATCGAGATCCAAAAATGAAGCTACCTCAGCTATAGTTTTCGTTCCTGGAGTATGAACGGTTTCCAAAGGAAGCATTTCCGAGCTGTCTTGCTCATCGTCTACGCAGTCAGCTCTTTCCGTTGTGGCTGCCATGCTGCACTCTTCACAATATGCGATCTCGCTTTCACCGTATTCCGAAAGAGCGCAAAACTCATGGGAATCGCTGCCGCCAATGGCTCCGGTATCTGCCTCCACCGCCCGGAAGGTAAGGCCGCAGCGGGTAAATATCTTTTCGTAGGCATCGTACATTCCCTCATAGCTCTTGTCCAATCCTTCCCGGTCCCTGTCGAAAGAATAAGCATCCTTCATGATAAACTCCCGGCTTCGCATCAGACCGAACCGCGGTCTTTTTTCATCCCTGTATTTCGTTTGTATCTGATAGAGATTCAGCGGCAGCTGCCGGTAAGAATCCACCTCGTTACGGACAATGTCCGTGAATATCTCCTCATGGGTGGGGCCCAGGCAGAAATCTCTGTCATTTCTGTCCTTAAGGCGCCACATTTCGGGACCGTAAGCATACCACCTGCCGGATTCCTGCCAAAGCTCCGCCGGCTGGATGGCGGACATGAGTATTTCCTGACCCCCCTTGGCGTCCATCTCTTCCCGGATAATAGCCTCGATTTTCTGTAATACCCTTTTGCCCATTGGCATAAAACCATAAATGCCGGAAACCAGTTTACGAATCATCCCGGCCCTTAAGAGCCATATATGGCTGGGTATCTCAGCCTCTGCGGGTACTTCCCTCAACGTCTTCAAATACATTTCGGTCATTCTCATATATATCGGTCCTCCTGTATGGTGGTTTCTAAATCTTTCTTAAGATCGCTGCAGACGCCATGGCGGCGATGCCCTCTTCACGGCCGCAAAATCCCAGCCCTTCAGTAGTAGTAGCTTTGATGTTTATCTTTGCGCTTTCAAGTCCTAAAGCTTCAGCTATGTTTTCTTTAATTTCCTTTATGTAAGGGGATACCTTGGGTCTTTCGGCCACCACTACCGCGTCAATATTACCGATTTCGAAAGAAGCGGCGCTGATAATTGAGTTTATCTCCGCCAAAAGCTTCATGCTGGATATCCCTTCAAATCTGGGATCATCATCAGGAAAATGTATGCCGATGTCCCCAAGTCCGCAGGCTCCAAGAAGCGCATCCATAATCGCATGGATCAGCACATCCGCATCCGAATGCCCTGAAAGGCCCTTTTCCCACGGTATTTCTACGCCTCCCAGTATAAGCTGCCTGTCTTCGGCAAAGGCATGAACGTCAAAACCCGTTCCTATTCTGAAGTCCTGTACCGGCGGATTCACAGAAGCATATTCTGATATTTCCGCCTCGATGAGCCTGGCAAGCTTTAAATCATCCGGTGTGGTGATTTTAATATTTCTGTCATTTCCCGGAACTAAAACCACATCGGTCCCGATCAGCTGCACAAGACCCCCATCGTCAGTTGCTGTATACTTGTCCGCCCGGGCTTTTTTGTGTGCTTCCAAAAGAGCGGAAAATATAAAACCCTGGGGAGTCTGAATCAAACAAAGAGACCCCCTGTCCAGATTTTCCTTTATTCGCATATCCTCGACCCGGGCTACCGTATCCTTTACCGGAATACCGAGGGTGGCTGCTCCGTACATAAAGACCACATCTGCGAGCCGGCTAATCTCCTCGGCGGAAACAAAAGGTCTTGCTCCGTCGTGAACGAATACGTAATCGGGAACAGGGATTTCCTCCCCCGACCCTGAAATTGACCGGCGACAGCCGTTGATTACTTTCAAACCGTTATATACGGAGGACTGTCTGTGCTTTCCTCCGGATATAATAGCCCTGATTTTACGGTATCCTTTTTTATTGGCAAACTCATTCTGGCAAAACTCCATATCCTCTTTTTTAACCACAAGATAAATGTCGTCAATAAAAGGATGCCCGGAAAATACTTTCAAAGATTTCCCGAGTATCATTTCATCCCCTATCCTGATATACTGCTTTGAAATGCCGCCCATCCTTGTCCCAGATCCGGCGGCGGCTATCAATACAGCTATCCTCTTGCCGTTATACATACTACTTCCCCTTTTTGGGTTTTCCGAATATCATTCGCCCGGCTGCGGTTTGCAGTACACTTGTCACAACAACGGATATGTTTTGTCCTATGTATCTCTTGCCCTCTTCGATAACGATCATAGTTCCGTCATCCAGATAAGCCACCGCCTGATTGCTTTCTTTGCCTTCTTTGACGAGGAAAAGCTCCATTTCTTCTCCAGGCAGCACCACCGGCTTCAACATATTTGCCAGTTCATTGATATTGAGGACCTCCACACCTTTGATCACGGCCACTTTGTTCAGATTGTAATCATTGGTGATCACCTTGCCCCCAAGGGTCTGGGCCAGCTTTAACAGCTTTACATCCACCTCCGGGATCTCCTCGATGGATTTATCGCCGTCGGTGTTATATATATCGATCCCATAATCCGTTTGGACCCTGTTAAGAATGTCGAGCCCCCTCCGTCCGCGGTTGCGCTTGAGATTGTCCGAGGAATCTGCGATATGTCTGAGTTCAACCAAAACAAATTCGGGAATGACGATATTGCCTTCGATGAACCCTGTCTTCATTATGTCGGCGATCCTTCCGTCTATAATAACGCTTGTGTCCAGTATTTTCGGAGTGGCTTCTCCCCCCTTGCCCTTACCTTTTACGGCAGCCGGATTTCTGCGGCTGGCGGTGAAGATAGCCAAAATGTCTTTTCCACGCCTGGTTGCTATGAAAACGCCAATATAGCCAAGGAGAAGATAAGTCAATACTGAAAGGACTGTAGCCACAAAGGGCAGTTTGATGGTCATATAAAGCTGACTGATCAAATAAGCCAAAAAAAGCCCGACAATAAGGCCGAAGGTGCCGGGCACGATATCGGCCGAGGGAACTTTCTGCAGATCTGATTCGATATCCTTTGCTACTTTTTGGCCATGCCTTCCGATGGATGGTGCGATCGTAAAAAATATAATTGCGGTTATAACAGCACATATGATGCTGAAAATGGTTTTTTGATTCTCAGAGAGAACCAGGACATCCCCCAAGTTCGTCACTATGATCAGCCTGCGAAATAAAAAAGACACACCATAACCCAGAAGTCCACCGCATAGCGTGATGATACCCCTTATTAACTTTTTTATCATTCATAACTCACCCCCCTTTGTATTGAAATAGTAATAAGGTTTAAAAGAGCCGAAGCTCTGTGTCTGCGCTCAAATCGCTGTTTCAATGATTTCCTCCGCCTCATCACAGGTCATTTTTGCTACCAAAATCATTTCGCTGATCAGGATCTGCTTGGCATTGGTAAGCATTTTCTTCTCTCCGGTAGATAATTTCTTGATGCGGTCCGCCCGGATCAGATTGCGTACGACTTCTGCAACCTTGAATATGTCTCCGGTCTTTAGAAGCTCCATATTTTCACGGTATCTTCTGTTCCAATTTGAAGACATTTCGGTGGATTCGCCGGATAACAGAGAAAGAATCTCCGGCAGGCACGACTTCTGAACTACAGGTCTGATGCCTATCTCTCCCGAGTTGTCGATGGGAATCATGATCTTCATGTCGCCGCAAGGCACCCTGAGGATGTAATACTCTCTTACCTGCCCGAGTATTTTCTTCTCTTCAATCTCCTCAATGATACCGGCGCCGTGCATCGGATATACTATTTTATCACCGACAATGAACATCCCGCAACCTCCTCTGTTTCATCCAGTATATCGAATCCGAGAGTTCATGTCAAGTACACAATCGGATAGTTTATCATATGCGATTTGCCGTGTCAACAGTTAAATTAGTCACTTCGGCCCTCCGCCTTTATCCCCCTAATTAAAAAAGTAAGCTCCACCCCCGAGAGGCCTGACATGGAAATTAGTTTTACAAACTCAATGCTGGAAGTAAGCCTTTCAAAAGGGTAAGATGTCTAAGACAGCGCCTTTTTGAGGTGGATCTCAGGTCGAGGCAACTAGAATCAGTCTTCAAAGTCGTAAATAGTTGCTCATCCAAAAGCCGAGGCAACTATTTTTATGTTTCGTCCGGGGATATGTCTTTCAATTCTTCCAAGCCCACATCAAAACAGGTGGATGCCGTTATCTTTTTTTGCCCCTATATCTATTCTGTGTATAAATAATGCTGAATATCTGCCCCGGTTTAAGGAGTACAACTCACAAAATCAGCTAAAAACTATAGAAAGGCGAGTTTGTGTATAACAAAACGCCATTTTGTTATACACAGATTGCTTTTTTCCAAAATTTAGCTGATTTCACGGCGTTTTTCAAGAGTTTAAGCCTCTATTTTTGCTGTTTGTTATACACAGAATGCAATTTTCGACGGTTTTAGCTGATTGGGGGTGGCAAACAAAGCGTCCCCTTGCCACCCTTGCCACCTTTGTATTTTTTTGAAAACTTGCATTTGCCAACGCATTCTTTATTTCTGCTTTTTGATTGCGCTTTCTTTTTCGTTCAACGACATTCAAAGAAATGGTATACAATAATGAAGCATGATTACTGAGGGACGCCATAATAGCGAAAACCAAGTGTGGATAATATAAGTAATGTTCGTATTAAAGCGGACATTAAAAAAAAACGACAAAAAACTTTGTTATTAAACAGAGAATAGTTTGCCCAATCTCCTGCCGGGCTTTATAATAATGATTGTAAAAACGTATTCATCGGTGAGGAAGGAAATGCAGCTATTAAAAGATAGAATAATTAAAGATGGGCAGGCTGTCGGCACCGAGATCGTGAAAGTCGATTCTTTTCTCAATCATCAGATCGATGTGGCATTGGTATCGGAGATCGGCAAAGAGTTCGCTATTCGCTTTAATGGTATTCCCGTAAATAAAATCCTTACTATCGAAGCTTCGGGCATCGCCATTGCCTGTGCAACAGCCGTGCATTTGGGCTGTTTGCCGGTAGTATTTGCCAAAAAAGCTGCTCCGAGCTCCATGATTGACGGGTACTATTCTACTGAAATCACATCTTTTACGAAGCGGACGGTATCAACAGTTGTCGTATCGAAAGAATATCTTTCGGAAAGGGACAACCTGTTGATTATTGATGATTTCCTGGCACACGGCGAAGCGGCGATCGGGCTTATAAATCTGGCTGAACAGGCAGGAGCATCTGTAGCCGGCATCGGTGCAGTGATAGAGAAGGGCTTTCAGGGAGGTTCCGCAAGGTTACGGCAAAAAGGATACCGGGTAGAATCATTAGCGGTGATAACGTCCATAAAGGACGGCCACATATATTTTAAATAATCGGCAAAAGATGTTAAAGCAAACAAAGGAGAAGGAAAAATGAAAAAGTTTTTAGCGATTTTCTTAGTCCTGGCGCTGGCAATGACTGCAATGGCCGGCTGCGGCGGTACCGGGGGAGACAGCGGAGAATCCGCGGATGTTACAAAGATAGGGTTCCTTTACATCGGACCCGTGACTGATGGCGGTTATAATCAGGCTCAGCATGCCGGAGCAATGGCAGTCCAGGAAGAACTGGGGGATTCTGTAAAGGTGCTGTGGGCTGAGAATGTGGCCGAAGACCTCCAGGCGGTTAAGACTAATGCAATAAATATGATCGACAACGGTGCCACCATTATCATCGGAACCAGCTTTGGACATATGGACGGTCTTGCGGAGCTGGCCGAAGAATATCCGGATCTGACCTTCCTTCACTTCTCCGGATATAAAATGAACGACACAAACTTCGGCAATTACTTCGGGGCGATGGAAGAAGCCAGATATCTTTCGGGTATCGTAGCAGGCATGACCACCACAACCAACAAGCTGGGCTATATTGCGGCCTATCCTTACACAGAAGTACTTATCGGTATCAACTCCTTCTTCCTCGGAGCCAAATCCGTCAATCCGGATGTGACAATGAATGTAGTCTATATCAACAGCTGGGGCGATGCGGCATTGGAACAGGCAGCGGCAGAATCACTGCTTGCTCAGGGCTGTGATGTGCTCACTCAGCATGCCGATACTTCCGCGGCCCAGATTGCAGCTGAAAAAGTCGGCGCTTATGCAGTGGGCTACAATATCGATAACAGCAAGGTGGCGCCGGGATCCTTCCTCACAGCTCCCATTTGGCATCACGAAGCCTATCTTGTTCCCACCATTAAAAAGATCATCGACGGCACTTATGTCCCCGAGGCATATTACGGCACTATGGCAGACGGCTATATTGGCCTTGCGCCTTTGACGGATCTTGTATCCGATGAAGCTAAAGCAGAAGTTGAAAGAGTACAGGCAGAAATAATCGCCGGTAATTACCCAATTTTCGTAGGACCCCTCAAGGATAACGAGGGCAACGAAGTGGTGGCCGCCGGTGATGCACTGGTCACCCATGATGAAATTTGGTCAATGGAATTTGTATTAGAGGGTATTACAGCTATACAATAGAAAGAGCAGTAATCAATAAAAGCGAGATGCGACATACGGGCGGTTCCCCCGGGAACCGCCTCGTTTTTTCACCGGAGGTATTTTATGGAGCCGGTCAAGGCAATCGAAATGAAGGGCATCTGCAAAGCCTTTGGATCCGTGAAAGCAAACGAAGACGTTGATCTTTCCGTATTCAACGGAGAAGTTCATGCTTTGCTCGGAGAAAACGGCGCAGGTAAGAGCACCCTTGTCAATATACTGTCAGGTATTTATCGACAGGATAGCGGTACAGTAGCTGTTTACGGGGAGGAGGTCCGTTTCACTTCACCTAAGGATCCTATTTCAATGGGAATAGGGATGATACACCAGCACTTCAAGCTTGTGGACGTAATGACGGCAAAGCAGAATATTGCTCTGGGCAAGGGCAAAGGTTTATTTTCAAGGAGCAGACGGCTTTCGGATGAGATCCGGGCTATTTCGGACCAATATGGACTTGATGTGGCCCCGGACAAAAAAGTCTACAATATGTCGGTAGGGGAAAAACAGACCCTAGAAATAATCAAAGTGCTTAAAAGAGGCGCAAGGATACTTATCTTAGACGAGCCGACGGCAGTTCTCACACCACAGGAAATCCGCCGGCTCTTTCAGATAATCAGAAACATGAGGGACAACGGATGTGCGGTGATAATAATAACCCACAAGCTCAGCGAAGTTATGGAGATCAGCGATCGCATCACCGTGCTTCGCAAGGGCAGGACCATCGGGACGGTCAAGACTTCCGCGGTTCAGGTTCCCGCACTCATCGAGATGATGGTTGGCAAAAAGGTTGATCTTGCCATACTAAAGGAAAATACCGGCGATCAAAAGAACGCCATTCTGGAAGTAGATAATCTCCATGTAGTTAACAGCGATCACAAGAGTGCTTTGACCGGAATAAGCTTTACGCTTCATGCGGGCGAGATCCTCGGTATCGCCGGGGTCGCCGGCAGCGGGCAGAAAGAAATCTGTGAAACTATAGCCGGCCTTACAAGAGCGGAAAAGGGAAGGATATTTTTCGAGGGCGAAAACATAATCGGAAAAACTCCGAGAGATATCATCAGATTGGGGATCCGTATGGGGTTCATTCCCGAAGATAGGTTGGGTATGGGTCTGATAGGCAGTATGGACATAGTACACAATCTCATTTTAAAAGACTATCAAAATCAGCCCGGTGTGTTTCTCAGAAGAAAACCCTGTGAAGCAAAGGCAAAATCTATTGTGGAAAGGCTTGATATACAGACCCCCGGCATCAACTATCCAGTAAAGAAACTGTCCGGAGGGAATATACAAAAAGTGCTTTTAGGCAGGGAAATCGATTCGGATCCAAAGGTTTTGATCACCGCTTATCCTGTTAGGGGCCTCGATATCGGAGCTTCCTACAAAATCTATGATCTTCTTAACGAGCAGAAAAAGAGAGGAGCAGGGG